>JAFWHP010000024.1 GCA_017515125.1 Candidatus Saccharimonadota bacterium
TAAATGGCACCGCAAGGAATCAATAGTATTATAGGCATCTAATACGAGGTAACCATGTGGGCAAAAATAATTAGAAATAATTTAAAATCAAATCTCCGTTTAAATCTAAACTTAAGCTATATATTATATATACTGTCAACCATAACAATAATATATTTAAGCATACTATTTCAACTAGCCAACAACGCTTTTGCTTTAACTTATAGCAACGAATCCAATATAGACTTTACCATTAACCCTACTATTGGTATCACTCTTTCTTCTTCCAACCTTACTATAGACAATCTCGCTCCTGGTTCTTATGCTGATAGTAACATTATAACCATTAGTGTAAACTCCAATGCCTCTCATGGATACTATCTTTCCGCTACGGCAGGAGATAGTAATACTACTAGCGCTAGTCATAACACCAACCTCACTAATATAGCCAATGATAACTACACTTTCACAAGTCTAACCTCAAACCAAGCAACCCTAAGTAGCTTTAGTGATAATAGTTGGGGATATTCCTATTGTCTTACTACTAATGATTGTACTACCAATAGTAACTGGATTAGCGGCAGTTCCGGTAGTACTACGGCAGGCTATAATGGTTTACCACTAGACAATGGCGATAACGGTACTACTGGAGTGACCCTAATCAACACTACCAACCCAACTGTCAACCATTCAGCACAATTTAAAATCGGTGCCAAAGCCAGCAACACTCAACCAGCAGGCACTTACACCAACACCATCAACTTCTACGCCATCACCAACCAAACCCCCATCTCATTCAATGATGCTTTTGCTATAGAAGGCAAAGAAAGACTCCTAGGTTATTACAAAATGCAGGATACTACGCCTAGTATCTGCAATGCTGTAACCGAGAACCAAGTAGGTACGCTCATAGACATCAGAGATAATCAAACCTACAAAGTCGCTAAACTAAAAGACGGCAAATGCTGGATGGTAGAAAACCTCAAAATAGGTAAGACCCTCACAGAGTCAGGTGATTCAATCACTCTCACTCCAGCTAATTCCAATATCAATGACAACTACACCCTCAATTTCAGCGACATTCCTGCAGACGGTAAGTTCCATGCTTACACCATTGATAATATTCCGGATCAAAACAATAGTACCGAATATTACTGCACTGGTAATGATACCACTAATGACTGGGAAAGCTGCTACTATAATTGGTATACAGCTACTGCTGGTGCCGGTACTACCTCATCCTCTTACGGCACCAACGTAGAAACTAGTATCTGTCCAGCTAGTTGGACTATCCCAACTGTCCAACAATTTTCCGGCCTCCACACCCAATATAATTCTCCGGCTTTGATATTAGTAGATGACCCCACTACCACTAAAGAAAACTCTGCCGGCAAAATTCCAGGTTTTCTACTTAGCGGCGAATACCGTACTACCGGTGCTTTATATCGCGGTTATTTCGGCGGCTATTGGTCTCGTATTGCATATGACGCTCAGACCGCATTTAACATGGGCGTGTATACTTTTTCCGCTGACGTTATTGGTCACACGAGCAAGTACTACGGTTTTGCAGTCCGTTGCCTTGCCAAATAACAAATGAATAAAAACAAGAAACCCTCTTGACATCCCCACTCAAATCCTTTATCATTAAATCATAAGGAGTATAGCACTAGGAACTATACTCGCGGGTTGATATTTCTAACTGGCTTTACTGCCAGTTAGATTTTTTACTTTGGCTCTTGCGCCTGAAAGACAATCTTACGGTAATTACTATCCGCCATAGCGAAAATTTTATACCCATCAAATTCTCCTTTCTAAGCTCCTAGCCTACCTAGCATAGCCGTTTAATGAAGCTCCACACCCGCACGAATAAATAACGCTCATGCCGTAATGGTAAATTACCATCTTCTCCACTAAACTCCAAAGCCAACCCACCACTTTTCTACCATATCTTCTACTGTATTGCAACCCCACTAATCCATTAACTAAACCATAACTGTTTCTACCCCCTTATTTTTACGTAATTCTTCTTCTGCTAATACTAACCAATACCAATTACAAAACAACCAATAGCAAGAATACTTAACCCCCTCTCCCAACCCGATTGTGACGACTTCCGAATCTCTCCATCCGGAGGAATAAAGCGAACCCGAGCGGGTGCTGACGAGGTGAATTTTGGTAAAATTCGCCGAAGGAAGCTCCGCCCGGCGTGTAGCGGCTTTCGTCCGACGGAGGGAGAGATGCGGAAGTCGTCAATCCAAACGAAAGAAACATTGTAAAAATTAGCTTGGCGCGAGTGAACTGCGAATAAATTTATTGGTTTGGAGCTCTTAGTGGTCTAAGCCACTTGACTCTGTATCGCACTCGCTTCGCGGAAGCCGTCATAGAAGTTTTCGGAGACTTTTGGATGGCCAATTCTATTTGCAGCATCAACAATTTCCGACAGATGGTCTGTAATCTTGAATATCCCAGTATCTTTTGCCGAAATTAGTCTGAGGGCTATCATTTTGCCAATCATTCTGTCAAAACCTTTCCAGTAATCTTCTCCGACTAAGAAAACCGGCATAGTAGGCATTTTCTTTTCCTGCATTAAGCAGAGTATTTCGGAAAGCTCATCCATAGTTCCGAATCCTCCCGGCATAAATACGAAAACTTTCGCTGACATTGCAAGGGATACCTTCCGCGCGAAGAAGTATTCGAATGTAACGCAATCGGTTAGATACGGGTTAGGATGTTGCTCATGCATTAATGTGATATTAAGCCCAATTGTTCGCCCTCCAATTTCGTATGCGCCATGCGAAGCCGCCTCCATGATGCCCGGCCCGCCTCCCGTAATCACCGCGTGCCCATTTTCAGCTAGCATCCGTCCTAGCGAGAAAGCCATTTTGCAGTATTTTGAATCTTGCGGTAGCCTCGCTGAACCAAAAATCGTTACTCCCTGCGGAAACGTTCGTACAATTTGTAGTCCTTGCCCCAAATCCTTAGCATAAGCGTTTGCTCGTTCCAAATCAGTAATGGACAATTTCTTCAATATCTCTTCTTCGCTTTTTAACATGATTCCCTTTCTGCTTGCTAAATCTTAAAAATATTATTAAACTTTCTGAATTGGCATCAGGTGCAATTTTTCGCGACCGCTCAGTATTCCGCGATTTGCTCCAAGCTTTGAAACCACGCCAGTCGAGTTTGCGGAAGCGAAAATCAGTGCTGTGCGAAAAGATTTTCCGCTCGTTATCGCCGCCAAAAATCCAGACCCAAACGCATCTCCAGCCCCTGTCGCATCCTTCACTTTTACGTCGCCATAGATGCCGAATCGATAAGTTTCTGCTCCGTTCGTTGCAATTCCGCCCATTGCTCCGTCTGTAATAATCGCAATTTGAATATAATTCGCTAAATGGTATAGTAATTCATTTAAAACTTTTCCCGGCACTAGACAACTCGCTTCAGCTTTATTGACGTTCAATATATCGACATATTTAAGTAGCTTTGTCAATTCATCAGGATGTTCTAACTCGCGTACGCCCGGATTAAACATGATACGCGTTCCTATCGCTTTGGCTTTTTCAAAAAACCTTCGTAATGTATCAAAATCCCCCCGTAAAGTTGTTACATATAACCAGTCTGGCTGTATCAAGTCTAAATCTGATTCATCAAGATTTCCGAACTGTTCCGAAGCTCCCCGGCAAGTCAAAATCGTCCGCTCCCCAGATTTCGAATCAAGCAGAATCACAGAAGTTCCCGTCGCCCGTCGCTCTAAGAACCTGACGTAGCTACTGTCAATTCCCTCCCGATCCATCACTTTGATGATTGCCATTCCTGCTGGATCTCTTGCAATATTCCCCATGAAAATCGCTTCATGTCCATGCCTAGCAAAGGTAATTGCCGAATTGAGCCCGCCCCCTCCGACTTCGTATGACACTTTGTCAATATCCACCTTTGAACCGACCAGTACCTTGCCAAAAATAGCCGCATCTCCAATCGCGGTCGGCACTAAGTCGTCATGATCGATAAGGTAAACATCCTGCAGGGCCGAACCAAGTGATGCGATTCTTGCCATTATAATACTACCCCGTTCTTGTCAATCTCTGCCACTAGTTCTTGAAAGGCCGCCGCAGGATCCGGTGCACGCGAAATCGCCGACCCGACGTTAATCACATCTAGCTCAGCATGCGCCAGTGCGCGCACGTTGGACATATTTGCTCCACCGTCCCAGCCAATTTCGAGTTCGGGCTTCATATTTCGCACTAACGGCACCTTCTCCATTTGCATCAAATCTGCCTGTGACCCCTGGACTCCTAGCTGACCAGCAAAAATCAAAACATGATCAACCATATCGATATAATGCTTGACAGCACCCGGATAAGTCGGCGGCAGAAGCGCAAGGCCGGTGCGAATCCCAGCTTTTTTCAGAGTAGTAAAAGTCGGAGTTAAATCTTCGCTCGCTTCAGCATGCAGTATACAGAGCGAAGGGTTTAGCTTCAAAATCGTTTCTAGATGCGCTGACGGGTTGGTAGCCATCAGGTGCAAGTCCGCCTTCCAGTTGTTGGGCCACCAGACATTAGTTACGTCGAGCGTCCGAGTTGGAGCAAACACTCCATCCGTCACGTCGATCTGTACGCGCCTCGTAAAGGCATTAATTTTCTCAACTTGCGAGCGATAATCTTGTTTGTTATCCGTCAATATCGACGGCACGATTGATACGGTTCTAAGCATAATCTTCCCTTTCGTCTAATCGATTAATACGCCTTACGCGGCGTTCTAAATTGTCAAATGCCGTCTCCAAGAAAGCCCTGGTTATCTCGGCTGCCTTTTCGTCATCCGTAAAATGCGCCGACAGGCATAGCACATTCGCATCATCATGTTCGCGCGCCAACTTCGCTAACTCGGCACTATCGCAGTGCGCTGCCCGGATTCCTTTAAACCGATTCGCCTGAATAGTCATTCCATGCGCCGAATCACAAATCAGAATCCCGAAACTTCCCGGGTTTTCACGTACTGCCTTTGCTACGGCAATAGCAGAATCATTGAAGTCGTCGCCACTAGCCTGCTCATACGTACCCATATCGGTCACTTCATGCCCGCATTGCTCTAAAAAAACCATAAGTGCTTGTTTTCTTTCGAAACCTCTGTAATCTGCCCCGATAAAAATATGCATTATTTTGCCTTTCCGAAATCTACCGCTAGTTCAGCCAAACGGTTCGAATAGCCCCATTCGTTGTCATACCAAGCAACAACCTTTACCATGTTCCCGCCCACTACATCTATTAATGGCAAATCAACGATACATGAATGTGGATCCCCAATGAAATCTGTCGAGACAAGCTCTTCGTCTGTTACGCCGATAATACCTTCATAATAAGGCTCTTTCGCCATTGATTTGAATAGTTTGGTTAATTCTTCTTTGCTGGTATCACGCTTCAAAACCGCCGTAATATCTGAAAGCGAAACTACTGGCGTCGGTACGCGTACGGAAAGCCCATTGAATTTGCCCTGCAAACTCGGTATCGTTAGTGCTGCTGCCTTAGAGGCTCCTGTTGTTGTCGGTACGATATTCTCCGCGGCACTTCGAGCTTCGCGTAAATCTTTTGCTGGTGCATCTAGGATTCTTTGGGAGCCAGTATAGGAATGAACCGTAGTCATCATGGCTTTCTCAATTCCAAAAGCATCCTCAAGGATTTTCATTACTGGGGCAATGCAATTCGTTGTACAAGAAGCATTCGAAATGATAGTGTCATTGCTTTCTACTACTTCTTCGTTCACGCCAAGTACTACAGTTTTTGCGCCTTCGCCTTTTGCTGGCGCTGATATTACGACTTTTTTCGCACCTGCTTTAATATGTGCCTTTGCGTCGGCTGGATTAGTGAAAAGTCCCGTCGATTCAATGACAACATCTACGCCCAACTTGTCCCAGGGTAGCTTAGTGGGGTCTTTTTCTGCAAAAACTGGTATTTCGCGTGTATTGATGATAAGCGAATTATCGCCGGCCGAAACCTTCTTGTCATAGGTCCCGTAGGTCGAGTCATGCTTCAAAAGATGCGCCAGTGTCTTCGCATCAGTAATATCATTGATTGCTACAACTTGCGCATCATGGCGTTCGAGTAAAATCTTCAGTGCATTCCTGCCAATTCTACCGAACCCATTAATTGCTACTTTTACCATTTATACCTCCATAATATAATATACTTATGCTCATTATACCATATATTTGCAAAGTAGGGCATAAATAATCCTCGGTAATTTTGGCAAAATGCAGGCTATCCTAAAAAAGAACGGGACATAAGGCCCGTTCTTCTTCCAAAAATGCCAGTAAAGACACAATAATTTTTAGCGTGCGAAATGCGCAAAAGCCCGGTTCGCTTCTGCCATGCGGTGACAATCTTCTTTCTTCTTGAAAGCGGCACCCTGCGAATTCACAGCATCAATTATCTCGGCTTCGAGACGCTTAGCATAGGGCATCCCCTTTCGAGCGCGTGCCGACTGCACTAGCCAAGAAAAGGCAAAGTGAAGCTGGCGATGGCCGGCAATTGGGAATGGAATCTGATAGTTGGCACCGCCAACTCGTCGTGATTTAACCTCGAAATCTGGCGAAACGTTCGCAATCGCCTTTTCGAGTACCTCGACCGGATTCTCGGACTTCAATTTCTTTGCTGCGCCCTCAATGGCCGAGTAAACTGCACGTTCGGCAACCTGCTTCTTGCCATCAAGCATAGATTTGTTAATTAGGCGCTGCACCAAGATAGACTGGTACTTACGATCTGGACTAACTTTGCGAACTAGAGATTTAGTAGTTTTACGTGGCATAATTACTTACCCTCCTTCTTCGCACCGTACTTGGAGCGACCTTGTTTACGACCCTGTACTCCTTGCAAATCAAGCGTGCCGCGCACAATATGGTAACGCACACCAGGAAGATCTGGCACACGACCACCGCGCACTAGAACGACAGCATGCTCCTGCAAGTTATGGCCCTCGCCACCAATATATGCCCAAACTTCTTGGCCATTGGTAAGACGAACCCTAGCCACCTTTCGCATAGCTGAGTTTGGCTTTTTCGGAGTCTTGGTTGTAACTTTAATACATACACCGCGCTTCAATGGTGCTGGTGTTTCCACGCGCCTGGTCTTTAGAGTATTTACAATAGAGCCAAGAGCCGGAGATTTAGACTTCTTCGCAGCCTTTTTCCGAGGCTTACGAATCAACTGATTAATAGTTGGCATTAAAATTTCCTCATTAATTAATATATATAATATATAGTGAACTATCCTACGCTATATATAGTGTCCAAAGGCTATACTGAACCCACTAAAACACTATATCTAGCGCCCACTATTTGTCCGTCCGCGTACAGCAATTGCGTTCGAACTGAAACTCTTTCAAACATTATACCACAAACCTTCTAGTTTTTCCAGTACTTTTTGAAGCCGTGGCGTTGTTGTGTAATTCGCCAGCACTACTAACAATTACTTGCTGTTCTCTTTGACTAAATAATCTAGCGTAGCCTCAATCACTAAACGATTATGAATATCGGTTTTAACGTTAGGATCTTTTAGTTGCTTAATTGCCTCCGGGGACTTCTTGTAGACGTCTCTCAACTCCGCGATTTTCGCAGCAACGAGTTCATCTGGAACAGTAATATTTTCAGAAATAGCAACATTTTGCAAAGCAAGCGAACCTTTCACGCGTTCCTCGGCGACCTTTCTTGCCTCTTTCTCCCAATTCTCCAGTGTTTCATTGTTTCTTTCTAGGAACTCCTCAAAACTCAAACCCTGCGAAGAAGCATTCCTAGTCATATCATCCCGGATTATCCGCATCTGATCGTCAACTAAAATTTCTGGGGTCGGAATAGTGGATTTTTTGACTAATTCCCGAATCAAATCATCCTTAAATTTCTCCTCGATTTGATGATTCTTTTGTGCCTCTAGGTTTTTGCGGATATCTTCTTTTAGTTCGTCAACACTCTTGAACGCACCACACTTAGCCGCCAAATCATCATTGACTTCCGGTTTTTTGATTTCATTGACCTGTTTTAAGAGTACCTCAAATACCGTCTTGGCGCCGGCTAAATCTTTTACTCCATAATCTTTCGGGAATGTCAAATCAAGGTTGAATTTATCTCCTGATTCGTGCCCGACAATTCCATCCTCAAACCCTGGAATAAAAGTCTTAGAGCCAAGTGTCAATTTGTAATCTTTTGCAGAGCCGCCCCGAAAAGCCTCGCCGTCTTTTTTGCCAACGAAATCGATAATTACTTCATCTCCTATCTCGGCTGCTTTCCTGGCTACTTTCTTCTCCGCAAAAGACGTACGGATATTTTCTAATATTTCTTCAATCTCTTTATCCGATACTTTTACTTCTGGTTTCTTTACGCCTAGTTTTTTGTAGTCGCCCAGCTTAACTTCTGGAACAATGTCGGCGGTTGCTGTATACTCGGCCACCTCGTCCGGAACATATTTTGTTACATTAATGCTCGGTAGTACCAACGGAGATTTTTCCGTTTCTCGAAAAGCCGGGATTACCGTCGACCGCACCGCATGGTCGATAGTCTCGGCATTCAAATCGTTTTCCGGTATAAACTTCTTGGCAACCTCGATAGGAACTTTCCCCTTTCGAAATCCTTCGACCGAAACCCCTTTAGCAAGCTTCGCTAAGGCCTCTTTCTTTGCTGTTTTTAAATCCTCTGCCTCAAGCGTAACAGTCAATTCTACTCTAGAGTCAGAAATCTTCTTTAATTTTGTCTTCATAAAAACTCCTATATATTAATGATAATTATAGCACGTTTTATTTATAATTCCTACCCTACAAGTCCCGATATTTCACTATCTCGAAAATGAGTCAGCGTAAAACGTGAATCTGCCCCTAATTTAATATCAGGATTCAGGATGTTATTTGGATCAAAAATCTTTTTAATTTCACTATATAAATTTTTGGTCGAATCAAGCATGTCATTATTGGTAGCTGCAGCCTTAACCCGTCCTTCTGGTGTTCCACCAGCTAAAGTTCCGCCCTGCCTCTTAATAATATAAGCACCTGCTCTGAGGAAAGTGGCTATTTTCTTGTTGGTATCTTTGTCTTTAAAATCAAACAACGGCCTTAAGCTATATATTCCATTCGCATACGAGCCAAACAAAGCCAAATCCAAATCAAGTTTTTCCCCAAGTACTTTTATGTCATTGGTAAAGTTTACTAGATTAACCGAGGGGATGTAAAAATCGGTCAGAATCGGCACTCGTTCGCCATTTTTTACGTTGTTCAGATAATTTATTGTGGCATTTTCGAATTCGTTAAGCGCCAATTGATTTTCGGGCTTGTCGTAAATCATTTTTACACTTCTGGGCATTTCGTTATGTAATTTTTCAAGTCTTCGCGTAATCATATTTTTCCGCTCATCAAACACCATATAGACCGCGAAACCATCCTCGGTTTTTTTGAATACACCGTCCAAATGTTTTCCAGAGCCTCGAACGGCCTGGATGATTTTTAAATCGCATAAATTCATCTCGCGCGGCCTTAAAGCCAAAGCTTCATCCATATATTTAATAGCAGTACTGAGGTCTTTGAACGTCGCAACCGTACGTACGACATTTTCGCGTATCGGCACCGCCCTCAAAATCACTTCCGAGATGACACCCAATGTCCCCTGCGACCCAAAGAATAGCGGCATCAAATCGACCGTTTCCCGCTTTGGCACTTTGGCGATTCCAGGATAGCCAGACAAACCAGCATTATCAAAATCAAACTCGCGCAAAAACTTATCTTCTTCCTTTAAAAGCTTTGCGATTTTGCGGTAAATCGAGCCTTCAAAAGTTTTTTCGGCAGCGCGTTTCGCCAGTGCATACTTGCGAAGTCTATTGGTCTGTAAGCAATCGCCATTGGACAAGATCACTTCGATTCGCTCAACGTAGTTTTGGATGCCACCATATTTGCCATAATATGAATCACAAAGGCAATTCGCAATCAACCCGCCAATCGTTTCCGCATCTCTTCCACCTATCGGAACGGTCAAGCCGGAAACAGACAATGCAGTATTAAGCTCCTTTAGCGTGATACCCGCCTGAACGCGCACCAATCTGTCCCTCGAGTCAATTTCCAACATTCTATTTAGTTTTTCAGTAGATATTACAAGTCCCGTAGTTAAATCAGCTCCGCCTTCATCAAGCCCCGAGCCTCTTACCGTTACCGAGGCCGGAATTTCCCTTAGTGCTATTTGATTAAAAAACTTCAACAGTTTTTGAATATCCCCAGTCGATTCTGGAAAAGCGACGAATTTTGGTTTAAGCTTAATAATTGAACGATCAACTGAATATTTTTCCAGAATTTCCGGATTATCAAAAACATTACCAATTATTAACTGATTAAGGTATTTCGTGATTTTTCCCATTCTGCTAAAGATTATAACACATATTTTTTCAAACTGCCAAGAGCTATCTTAGAAAGAGGCCTTGTTGCATAATTCGTCAGTATTGAGGGACATAAAGGCAAAATTTTACATTTTGCCGCCGTAGGGGCGGA
>JAFWHP010000025.1 GCA_017515125.1 Candidatus Saccharimonadota bacterium
GTGTAGCTTGAACCTTTAGAAAGGTTGGTGATGAAAATGCCAAAAAATTCAACATTAGAATCGTTGCTGAAGGAGTACCAAAAAACAGAAGCACTCGCAAATGAGGCCTATAAAAAAGTACTCTCCGCTCTCGAAGAAAGACGTAGTGCCCGCGAAAGCCTTAATCAAAAGTTCGTTCAAAAGAACCAATACAAAGCCCGCTACCGTACCATATGGGGCGCGTACGCTCGCTTACGCAGTTATAATAACTACCGTATCGACGCCTTGCATCAAGAAGCGAAATACGCCAATGATGCCCGACATGCCGAAATTGAAAAGGAACTTAAAGAATTATCACTCGAAATCCGTCAAGCCGGATTAGAAGCCAAGCTTCGTGCTCCAAGAAGCAAAGTGTCTGACTACGACTACGCCCAATCTCGCTATCGTTTAGCCAGAAGTAAGCACGAGAAAGCCAAAAAGGAATACGCACGCCTTCGAAAAATCTGCGACCATTACGAAAAACTCTACCTTCAGGCCAAATCGGTCTATTCCATTGACGGCGATCAAAACTCATAACCAAGCCAACCAGCCTAAAGCCGACTATCTAGTCGGCTTTTTATCATACAAATAACGAAGTTAGCGTGGATACTTCGCAAGGCACGAACGAGCGACAGACCAAAAAACGCAAGATAAACTAACTAGTAGAAATGCATAGCAAGGCAAGAGCGGAACGAAACGCACTAAGCGTACGCTGATCGAGTAGCGCACCTCTAAACAGAGCTAGGTGTCCTAACAGTTAGTTTCTCAAGTTATTTGGCGTACTCAACCGCCCTCGTCTCCCTAATCACATTAACCTTAATAACCCCCGGATAACTCATCGTCGCTTCTATCTTATTTGCAATATCTCGCGCCAGCTTCAAGGCCGACAAATCATCAATCTGCTTAGGTTCTACTATTACTCGAATCTCCCGTCCTGCCGAAATTGCATAGGCCTTATCAATCCCCGGGAACGAAGTTGCAATATTTTCAAGATCTCGCATCCGTTCCGCAAAATTCTCCGCCGATATGTTTCGCGCACCCGGTCGCGCCGCACTCATAGCATCACAAATCTTTACAATAATCGCCTCCGGTGTTGTTGGCTCAATATCGTCATGATGAGCCGCAATCGCATGCACAATCGCCTCGCTCATACCATACTTCTTCGCAAGCTCCGCTCCAATATCCGCATGCTTCCCTTCAATCTTATGCGTTACCGCTTTCCCCATATCATGAAGCAACGCCGCCGTTTTTGCGATCCGTTTGTCTGCCCCAATCTCTTCCGCAATCATCCCCGCAACATGCGCCATCTCAATTGAATGGAGCAAAACATTCTGCCCATATGAAGTCCTAAATTTGAGCTCGCCTAGTAAATGCAATATCTCACGCGGAATCCCCACCACCCCAACTTCTCTCGCCGCATCTTCACCAGCTCGCACCACTTCCTTTTCAATCTCTCGTTCTGCCTTCGCTACCGCTTCCTCTATCGAAGATGGGTTAATACGTCCATCTTTCATCAAACGCTCCAATGCATATCTCGCTACTTGTCGTCGAATCGGATCGAAAGAAGACAGAACAATCATCCCTGGCGTATCATCAACTAGAATATCCACTCCGGTCGCTCTCTGCAAAGCCTGAATATTGCGTCCTTCTTTCCCAATAATTCGCCCCTTCAGATCGTCATCCGGCAATTTTAGTGCCGTCACAGTCCTATCCGCCGTTACCTCCGAAGACATTCGCTCCATCGCAGTGAGCAACAAGGCTTGCGCCGTTTCGTCTATATCATGCTTGATTTCTTTCTGTTCTTTCGCAATCAAACCAACCAAATCTTGCTTAATGTCATTCTCTGTCATCTTCATCAATTTCTCACGCGCCTCAAGCTTCGAAAGACCAGCAATCTTCTCCAGTTTTTCATGCTGCTTAGCTCGAATCGCTTTCACTTCGCCTTTCAATTCATCTAGCTCTTTCTCTTCTCGCCCCAATTTTTCAGTTTTCTTCTCGAGTTGATCAAGCTTTGCATCCAATGTTGCTTCTCTCTCAGAGAGTCGATTCTCCGTCCGTCGCCATTCTTTGCGGCGTTCGTTCTCTTCCTCTTGATTTTTCTCCGTTACCTTTGACGCTTCTTTTTTCGCTGAAAGCACAATATCCTGTGCCTCTCTTTTGGCCTTACGCACCAAATCATCCGCTTTTTCTTTTCCACCCCTCTCATTACTTTTATTGTACGCAAAAACCCCTCCCGCTCCAGCAGCAATCCCTACCACAGCGGCAATTATCGGAATCACAATTTCCATAAATTACCTTTCTAATTGTTTTTGTTGATATTTTTCTCTATATCAACGGGTTAACAAATAACATCAAATTATAATATTCCACTCTCAATTATACCACATTTTTCCTTCATAACCAACTCAAAAACGCTTAAGATACTGACCTCGAAATCACCAACTCAGTTCTAAGCTCACAAACTTGCATTTTTTGTCAAACTGCGCTACACTTGTTTAAATTAAATGGAGGTAAAATGGGGTATTTAGAAGAAATGTTATTAAAAGAGGGGCTTATTTATCACAATCCAGATGGTAGCTGCGCGTATATTGAAGGAAGCATCCTTTCCAATTCACTAGTCGTCAGAAACTCCTCCGGCTGGGTCACTCATCGTATCGAACGCTCCTCAAACGGCGTCGATTTAATTGTCCGTAATATTTCTACCGGCTTAGTCGAAACAAGAGTTCGCGCGTAAACGTAAAACAAACATTAAGCGAAATAACAACACTATCGCCAAAATCCGCGTTTTTTCGAATTTCTAAATTCTTCAAGTAGTTCTTTTTGTTTTCGTGATAAATTCTTCGGCGTTTCAACTATTACCGTTACAATATGCGGCCCCCTATCGCCATCCGCTCGGAATGGCACTCCATGTCCAGATAATTTAAACGGCGTTCCCGACTGCGTTCCCGCTGGCACCTTCATAGTCACCACGCCATCAACCGTTTCCACGTCAATCTCACATCCAAGCGCCGCATCCACCATGTCAATATGTTGCTCCGACAATATAATCGCGCCTTCCCTCGTCAAATGCTTGTGTGGTTTCACCCGTATCCGTACATACAAATCCCCAGGCTCCCCTCCGCCTTCGGGCGCCGGCCCGCCTTTACCTTTTAATCGAATCGACATCCCGTCATCTATTCCAGCCGGTATTTTTACCTTCAAACTTTTTCCATCTACCGTAACACTCTCTGTGGTTCCAAATATTGCTTCTTCGAAAGTTAATGTCACAGTAGTCTGATAATCCGCTCCCCGTCGCGTTCTTCTAGCCCCTCCAGTTCCAAAACCGAATAAGCTTCCTAGTATATCGTCAAACGCTCCACCGCCCCCAAAATCGAAATTAAAAGTCTGTCCATTGAAATTGAAACTCCCGCCCTGTCCGAATGGGTTGCCAGCAGCACCGCCAAATGGATTTCCGCCAGCTCCCCCAACCCCGGCATGCCCAAACTGATCATAGCGCGCTCTTTTCTGCTTATCGGATAATACGTCATGAGCTTCATTTATTTCTTTAAACTTCGCTTCCGCTTCCTTATCTCCTGGATTTTTATCAGGATGATACTTAACCGCTAATTTTCGATAAGCTTTTTTTATTTCGTCGTCAGACGCATTTTTTGATACGCCCAGTATTTCGTAATAATCTCGTTTTTCCGCCATAATAGAACCATTATACTCCACTGGCACTCATTATGCAAGAGTGCCAAACACCCGCCCCAAAACTCCCATAGCTGCACGCTAACCCACAGCAATAAGCAATAAACGCCGCCGAATTCAATTCGCCATCAATTATCGTTTCTTTGCGTTCGGATTCGTAGTAATCAAGCCTTCTTCCGTCTCCGATGCAATAATCTGAATATGCACGTGATTTTGCCCCGCAAAGAACAATCCCTGTCCTACTGGGAAATTCGACAATCTCCGCTTTTCTTCTTCTGTCAGTTTAAATACATCCGACAAGACGTCGACCGCCGAAACCGACTGTTTCAAAAGAATCTGCATCGACGAGTTACCGACAATCGCTCGTCCCATTTTCGAACCCATGAAATCTTCCACGTCCTGCGTAATCGTCGTAAGCCCAAGATAGTATTTTCTCGCCCGTTTTGCCAGTGAGAACAAGAAATTCGCCGAATCCTCATGTTGCATTAACTGCCAAGCCTCATCCACAATTAGCAGTCGCTTCTTCTGCTCCGCCCTTACAATGTTCCAAATATGCGAAAGAACAATATACATTGCTACCGGCCTAAGCTCATCTTCAAGATCCCGAATATTGAATACCACCATCTGGTTATTAATATCAATATTGGATTGTTGCGAGAAAATCCCCGCAAAAGTACCTGTCGTATATTTACGCAGTCTCTGCGCCAAAGCCGGCCCCGATCCACCCATATGCAGTAAAGTATCATATAAATTCGCAATTGTCGGCGGCGTAGATTGATGCGTTAAAGGATCAGAAGTAATTCCCATCCTCGCATAAGTATCAATCAAAGCCTGATCTAAATCAGCTTCCTCCGCAGCCGACAAAGCCGGCATGACTTGGCCACCTACCGCCTGGCTTCCACCCAGCATCAATCGGAAAAGTCCGTGCAATGTTACGAGATTCGCCCTTAGAGCATCATTCGCATCCTCCGAATCAACCACTTTCGGTAAATCAAACGGATTAATTCTTACGTCCGAATTCAAAGACAACCTTATATAAGTTCCACCCACCGCATCACAAAGCTTCTGATATTCATTTTCTGGGTCAATAATCAATATTTCTGCCCCGATCATCATAGACCGCAGCGCCTCTAATTTAACCGTAAACGATTTACCGGCACCCGACTTCGCAAATACCACCATATTCGCATTCTCAAGCGTAAACCTATCAAAAATCACCAACCCATTATTGTGCATATTAACGCCGTACAATATTCCCCGGTCCTGTGTCAAATCCGCCGAAGTAAACGGGAATGATGTCGAAATAGCCCCAGTGTCCATGTTTCTTCGAATCTGTAATTGATCATTACAAAGTGGCATAATCGAATTAAGCCCCTGCTCCTGCTGCGAATTTGCCACCTTTGAAAACACCATTTGCTGCCCAAAAATCGTTTCTACTTTCTGCTGCACAAACTTCATTTCCTCTAAAGAATCTGTCCACAGTGTTACATAAAGCCCAAAACGGAAAAATCTCTCCGCCCCAACCTGCAATTGATCTCGCAATTCCTCCGCATCATTAATTGCAGCTTCCAATTCCGGATCACGCACTTTTCCTTTTTCTACATTTAAATTCATTGAAGCTTCAAGCTGAGTCACTTTAGTACGCAGATTTTTCATTACCACTGCCGACTCGACCGGATAAATATACATAGAAATATCTAACACTTCATCCATGTTAATAATCGAAGACATCCATCCAGTGTAAAGCGTCCTCGGATAACCATAAACATAAATCGTTCGCCCATACTTATTCCCCAACCTAAAATGGTCGGAATGAATCTCGATTGCCGAAGGCGAAATCAAATCCCTTAAAGTATTTGTACCTTGTTCAAAAGCTTGCTGTATTTCCGCCGCTTCCCTCGCCTCATTCTCTGCCGCTATCTCTGCCGCAGTTAACTGCTTCTTTTTCTTCCTCCTACCCATTATTAGGCTCCTTTCCCTTTCCTTTCGTCACGTACATAGTTGCAACCTTCGAAAAATCCACCAACGGTTCTCTTACCGCCGTATCTGGATTATTGAAATTATAATAAAGCTCCGCCAGCTCCCGGGTATTAAGTCGCACCGAATGAATACCGATTTGAAACAAACCAGACGTCACAGTATCAACTCTGTTCGTGAGTTCAGTCAAAGCCTTGTCATAAGTCGCTCTATCAATCCGCGTTACTACCGGCCCCTTCGACTTCGAAAAAGTCTTAAAGAAATTCTTCGTTTCCTGCAATGATTTTTCCATTTCCGCTGAAGGATAATACGGAATCACAATGAAGAATGACTTATCCATGATATTTGCCTCTTGCGATAAAATATCAATAAAGTTAATATAATCATCCATCAAAACTCCAAGCAACATATTATCATTATTCCGTCGAATCTCCGATAAACGCTCAAGATACGGCCCAATATCCACTCTCTGCGACCGAATCAAAATTTGTGTCGTAAATTTCAAAGAATTCAAAAAATTCTGGTATGAATACTCGACCCCTTCTCGTTCCATTTCCGACATCAAGTCAAAGTTAATCGACTTACAAGCCACAACCGCTCTAAACGACCCGTCCTTCATAATCACTACATTGTCTCGTAGCTCCGAAATCAAAAGAGTTGATTGTGTCGAATTCGGCGAATCGTGCCTAGCTGGCACAACCGGCTGCCGACTCGCCGCCACCGCCGCCGCCCCGATACTTGCGTTCTTAGCTTTTTTCTTATCTTCAACAGCAGGCTGCGCAACGACAGGTTGACCAGGCATCATTACTTGAGGTTGCCCCGGCATACCTTGTCCAGGAACCGCCTGCCCTGATGCTTGTACATTTTGCATCTGAGGCTGCCCAGGCATCATCACTTGTGGTTGCATGGCTCCAGGCTGCGGCATTGGCATTGGATTTTGCACCGGCTGCCCAGGCATCATAATCTGTGGCTGAGCCCCCGGCATTTGCACGCCAACTGCCCCCTGGACCCCCGGAACCTGTCCGGTCATTTGCGGTTGCATTGGTACACCATTATTAATTACATTCGGATTATTCTGTTCTGGATTCATAATTCAAGTTTTAGTGTAGAGATACAAAGACCTCACCTTCATCCCTTTCCTTTAATCTATTTGCTTCCTTCGAAATCGTCGCAATCGAAAAATCAGGATTATTCGCTAATTCAATTATACTAGGTTTTGCCTTCATTTGTCCACCATTCGACATCTGATTTTGCGGCTTTTCCATTTCTACCCTATTCGAGCTAATCGGTTGCACATTCTCCATTCCGCCGTTAAACCCGGCAGACACAATCTCAGAACCTGCAACACTTCCATTCGAACCACCTTGAATCGTCGCCCCACCAACCTGTTCCACTTTCGCAATTTCCTCTCGCATCTCCTGCATAACCTTCGCCCGCTGTTCATTTTCATCTCTCGCAATTGTATTCTCCAAATTTTGAAAATGATTAGTTTCAAACATATCACTCGTATTATTCGCCTCAAGAATCAAATCGTCATTCACTCTTTTCGCCCCCAGTCCTTTAATCGCATATCCCTCCGTATCAACGATATCCGCAAGAAATGACAACCTGTGCGTTGCTTCCTCGCCCGTAATATCTCGGATTCTCGATTCTTCCTCCGGCTTCTTTTTCGGCGCAATTATCTCAATCGCCGTATCTTGCTGCCCCGTCATCCAACGCCTAGTTCGTGGCTTCAAATAAAAGGAAACTATTGCCGCCAAATATGTCTCCATCGGCTGATCCTTCTTTAAAGGCAACGCCAATGCGCCAAGCAACAAAACAAATGGCAGCGGAATAATCGCTAGCAACGGAAATATCTGAAAGAAAGCCACCGCAAGCGCAATCAGCCCACCAGCTACTAAAAGATACACAAACTGCCGGAAATTAAACGGCCCGAGCAGCTTATCATCCGCCTCAACATCCTGAGGAACCTTATATTGTGCCATGTATCTATTATAACACAAAATCTTTTTTAGTCATAATCGATATATACTAGTAGTTCTTGTATTTTTTCGTAAATTTGCTCTTTCGTTACCCCATAGCCCGCTTCGACAATAAAATCTTGTATTTGGTCAGAAACCCACGCCGTCTCCTTAAACCCAGCACAATACTCACTCGCCGCCGTCGCAAATTCATCAGCATCAAGCGAAGTATTATAGATTTCGAAAAGACGCGCCTCATGATTTACCCGACCAACCCTTCGCCGTTCACTTTCTGCTTCCCATTCGGGCTGTCGTCGCCTCTTTCTGCCCGCGAATCTTTGTCTATTACCATTTTCATCAATCGTATAGAGTGATTCTTTTATATCGCTGGTAATTTGCCGCATATCCCCATTTTGTCTATACGGATCATCATCAATTGCCCCTCCTTCGCCCCATTTCGTGTCAAATACTTCCTTTAATTTCTTCCATTTCTCGACTGTTCCAGCCTTCTGGTTGTCCATTGTGTTAGGAGTCTGGCGCGACATCATTACCACCATCTTATGCGCTGCCGGAATAATGTATTTCTCCTTAATCCGCGTCATTAATTCATCCCTCGTCGCATCAGCTGCCGGAATCTTAACCCTATTCCCATCATCATCAATTCTTATCCCATAAATCGGCTCCCCGTTCACATTCACAAATCCTCGAATCAAATCAGTCGGAAATACTTTTTCCCAGTTATCTGGATTCATAATCATTGCATACATATCAATCGCATCCCCATCTTGCATATTCCATGCCCCTGGCTTCGTCGCCTTATTTAAGCTATCAAGATATGCCAAATATTCCTGCGCATAATTCTTGATATACCCCTTTTTAACCATCTCTGCTACCATTGGGCTAAACGCCGCGTTCTTCTCCTTAAACGACCCTAGCGCCCGTCCAATAGATGTTCTAAATCCTTCCAACCCCATATTCCTCAGCACTGGAATATCGCTATCAGGCTGCTCCTTAATACCAGCATGAATCGCCAACACATTATTTATAGGATCATTAATCGGCGCATCAAAGTTAGCCAAAAGTTCCTTAATTGCTGGCTTATCTTTCTTATAAATCCTCGTCACATACTTACCGTTTATATCATACCAGTCAAAGTATGGCCCATTTTCGTCCACTTTATCCCACATCACCAATCTCTCCGGATGATTCACTCTCAACTCATCTCGCATTGATTCAATCCGGTTTCCTTCCTTGTCTGTCGCATAACCATCATCATCAATAAAGTAGTTAAACAAGAAATTTCGGAAATTTCGCTTATCCGGCGGAAACTTTGCCGCCACGAGTCCAATGTCGCGTCGTTGATTGCTTTCCACTGCTGCCGCTTGCGCAATAATTTTACCAAGCACCCTCGGCTGTGCAGTCTCGCCCAAACCACCCGTCGAAGACAAAATCAAATGTCGATATTTCTCCATATTCGCTTTACCTTCAGGGGTATTGGCTTTCTTCGGATCAAAGTTCGTCGAAGCATCCAGGAACTGATTGACCATATAGTAAAAGTCAGATTCCTCATCATTCTCCTTCGTCATCTTAGCCCGACCAAGCTCGACAAATGCCTTCGCGCCCCGCATATTCCGCTGAATCTCTGGATCGCGCGCCCGAATTTGCTCCACCTTTTTCTTATCTCCAGCCTGCTCTGCCCTTCGAATCTTCTCGCGTACCTCTTTTGATGTAAAGTAATTCTCATATTCATTCAGCACATGTTCCGTATCCAACTTCATCATTTCCGCCCTTGTAGTCGAGATCGAAGCCTCTTTTGCCGTTCGCGTATATTTATTCGATTTCAGATACTCCGAAGTACTCTGAGTTTTCGTCCCGTCATACCCCGCGGAAACCTTTTTATTCACATACGATTCCGCTTCGTTCTTCCGAATAGTCTGCAAATCTTGCATATATTTCTCCCTTAAAGCCCGTCGATTATCCATGAATCTTCTCAAATGGCTAGACGGCGATACTCCGACCGCGAGTGCCTTCATATTCGTCTGCTGCCTTCGCCTATCCGCCCAAGCTCGATTTCTCGCAAGCGGTTTCGCCAGCAAACCTTGCATCTTCGCGTTAATATCGCCAAGCAAGGTTCCGCTCATCTTCATCATCTTCCAAGAGAAGAACAATGGGAAAAACTGTACTGCCATCCCAAGCAGCAATCCAAATCCATCCTTTGCACTCATAATCAGCGCAAACCCAGCCAAACTCGACGCCCCATACAACAATGAGAACATTGGATAAAACACCAACATCCTTTGGAATAATTTCTTCCACTTCTGGAATAAATGCTCCGTATTTGGCATAATATTCGCCACGAACGCCAACGGCGAAATCATTACGAGCAACATCACCACCGCCTGTCGCATTGCAATCGTCACTAGTCCAGTCGCCACCGCCACAATCGCCCCTAATGCCGTCGGAATCAACATCCACATTACCCCTGGTTCAAAGAAAATTGTCGCTGCACCCACCGCCAAAGCCGCTCCACCCGCAAGTGCAGTATAGAAATTCGCCATCGAAACCGCCATGTTGCCAGTCTGCGCCTCGCTAGCGACCTCCATATTCCCTAGCGTAGCAGTCTGCACATTCGCAAACACCGATCTTAGTCCATTCCCAATTATATTAGATACATCCACAAGAAGCGTACAAATCAAAAAGCTCAAATTAACCATAATTGCCATCACTATTAGTTTAGGCAAAATCTTCTTAATTCCATAATTATTAATTCCCCACCCAGTAATCTGTGAGAAAATAACCATAATCAAAACGATAATAAATACAATATTCGTTACGCTAAGACAATATTTCCATATTTCGTACGCCGGCGTACCATCCTTCGCCTCTACTGGTTTAATCTGCAGTATTCCCTCTAGTCTCCCATAAAGCCAATCCACCGCCTCAGATATCTTACCGGTAAACGAACAGGCATACCATCCTAGCGAACCCATAGTTTTTTTACAAACATCTTCCAGCACAACTCTATCAGTTGTATTTGTCGTGTTCTGATTGGTAAAAGCATTTATAGCATTTGTTTGCTCACCATTCTGCTCATTAGATTCTGCCGTTTGCTCAGCATTATTCCCTTGCGGCTCCGCATAAGCATTACTTGCTCCAAAACTAACTTGAAAAATCCCCACAAAAATTGCCAAAAATGCCAAAAAACCCGCAAAAATCCCCTTTAACCTTTCAATTTTTGTAGATTTTCTGCTCATCATAACAACTATCGCCTCCCTGTTAGGCGCTTCTGTAATTATAGCACACATAACCATTTTTGTCAATAATAGCCATCAACTGTTTAAACATAAGTCAAATATGTGTCGAAACTAATGCTCACAAGAGCTTGGTCTTTTTATCATTTTATGCTAATATAATAATAAATGAAAAAGACCATTATAACTATAAGCATTATAATAACAGCGCTATTGTCAGTATTTTCGACAATAACTCCTGTCTTCGCCGTTCCCGTACAAGGTACAGATTCTAGCGCCTCCACCACTCCCGCCGACCCAAATGCTGATGCTACCGCCACAGGCGGCAGCAGTACCGGAGGAAGTTACGTAGATGGCACCTGTAATACTTTTCTCGGGCTAACCTCTTGGAACTGTGGTATCGAAATTACCGACGAATCCAGTCTTAAAACGAACATCTGGAAAATCGCCGTCAACATTTCAATTGATATTACTATCATAGCCGCCTATCTAGTATTAGGGTACGTCATTTACGGTGGCTACCTCTATATTTTTAGCGCCGGCGAACCAGGCAAAGTCGCCTCCGGCAGAAAAACACTTCTTCACGCCTTTATCGGTCTTGCCATAGTCATGTCAGCGAATATCATTATGAGCGCTATCCGTTATGCGCTTCTCAAAGACGGCAAGCTCAACTGCGACCCATTAACCGGCAATGGCTGTATCGAGGATCCAGGCACCCTCGTCAGTAACTCCCTCCAATGGGTTATCGCTATAGGCGGAGTCGTCGCCACTATATTCGTTGTGTATGGAGGTATCGCCTACATTACCTCCGCTGGCGACCCCGGCAAAGTTCAAAAAGCCAAGCAGATTATCATTTACGCCCTTATCGGCCTAGCCGTCGTCGGCCTAGCTCAACTCATCACTGCGTTCGTTACAACCATCATCCGAGACGCAAACAATGGCGCCCAATCAACCCTCGACAAAACTAACATAATATATATAAAGGAGCAAAATGAAAAAACTATTATTTAGTGCCGTATTAATTCTATCTACCTTATTCATTCCTACCATAGCATTAGTAACAAACCCAGCCTACGCCGCAGTTGACGTCTGCTTTGAAGACGTACCCCAAGAAGTTAAAGACGCCGCTGGCTGCAGTGGAAATTCCAAAGACGACCTCTCAAATGCCGTCCAAGACATTCTAAAAGCCATCGTCGTCGCGCTCGGCGTCGTCGCCGCAGTATTTATCGTCATTGGCGCAATCAACTATATTACATCTAACGGCGACTCCGGCAAAATCGAGAAAGCCAAAAAAACCATCATCTACGCCGCCATTGGCCTTGCCGTTTCCGCCCTTGCTTTCGCTATTGTCAACTGGGCCGTAAGTATTATTCCACAAAACTAACGCTTTTTCTCCTCAAAACTCTTGATTTTTAACTCAAACCGTTATAAAATTATATTAAATTTAATAAAAAGGATAAACTAATGAAAGACATTATCACAAAATTTGGCTTACCAGAAGTAGCAACAGTTGGCGATTCTGGCAGCAACGATAATCTTATCGACAACGTTACCAATATCATCAACGCCGTAATTGGCGCATTGGGCATCGTTTGCGTAGTAGTTATGATTATCGGTGGTGTAAACTACATGACTTCCTCCGGCGACGCTGGTAAGGTCAAGAAGGCCAAAGACACTATTCTTTACGGCTTGATCGGTCTCGTTGTGTGCGTTCTAGCCTTTGCGATTGTCAACTTCGTTATTACTAACATTCTCGAACAATAGGAGATTTGGGCATGCTAAGCGAAGCAGTACTACAAAATTTTGGTGCCTTAAAAATCGATAATGTACAGGGTGGCAACACTCTAATGAGTGACGTCCAAGGCATTTTAAACGCTATTATCGTAGCTCTTGGCATTGTATGCGTTGTCGCCATTCTTATCGGCGGGATTTACTATCTTACCTCCGCTGGCGACACTAGCAAAGTCGAGAAAGGTAAGAAAACCATACTCTACGCAGCCATTGGCCTTGCAATTAGCGCTCTTTCCTTCGCTATTGTCAACTGGACTATCGGCGTCATTGGCGGCGAAAGTGGTACTGGCGGTGGAGGCGAAGATGCAGCCGAAACCCAAGGCACAAATACATCCAACAAGCAACAAACCGAAAACAAAACCGTTGACGTACCAAAAAGCACAGAAACAATTAAGGAACAAGTCCAAGCAGATGCCGAAGATTACGTCGGAGGACAAAATCCCTACAGAAATACCTATCTAAAAAACGACTAATCAAAACTAAACATACACCCCAAAAGACCCTTAACGGGTCTTTTTAAAACTCACATACCAAAAAACACTCTCTTAAAGAAAGATTCGCTAAGGGTCTTTCTTTAAACTCATAACCCTTATAAGCCCCGCTACCTTAAAGACCCGCCTAAGCGGGTCTTTCTAAAAAACTCATAAACCTTACGGGCTTAAGCCTACTGTATCGAAATTCTCTTCGGCGCTTCAGTCTTTTCTTTTTCAAAAGTAATCGTCAGCACACCATCCTTGAGTTCAGCCTTAACGCTATTTTCATCTTCGCGTACTTGCACTGGCAAAGCAATTGTCCTAGAGAATTCGCCCCAATAACACTCCTGGATATGCCATCGCGTCGTCTGCTCATCTTCCCCCCCAGACAAAACGCCAGAAATCGTTAGAATATTGTCAGAGATACTTACATCAAGGTCAGACTTCGAAATACCTGCCGTCCGGGCCTTAACTACTAATTTATCGGCGGTTTCATAGACATCTACAGCGAGTTGTCCAGGAAAATCGTCGGTATCGTTTGCCCACTCATCTTCGACCGGTTCGCTGACTTCTTCACTCTGCATAGGCATTTCTTCGACCGGCTGCTCCACATTCTCGACAGGAGCCATCGACCCCTCTTCGTCGTTCAGGAAAGCCGCCGCAAGCTCATCGTCCATCAGCAAATCGTCACTATTTGTACGTGCCATATTTCCTCCACTTATATTGTTATGCTTTATTATATATTAAAACTATAGTAAAATCAAGAGAAATATGAAAAATACTGTAAAAAATACAACATTCGTTAGTCTTCTAGACCTTCTCGCGCCCCACTCCTGTAGGGGTTGCGACCGAATCGGCACTATTTTATGCAACCGTTGTAAAAAATACATTTTAAGCCAAAAATGTCATATTTGCCCAATATGTAAAACTCCGACCATAAACAATGCTTGCAAAAACTGCACAGATTTACCCACCGCCTATATAATAGGAGAACGTTCTGGACTCTTAGGCGACCGTGTCCACGACTATAAATACAATTCTATTCGCGCTCTCGCCCATCCCCTTGCCGAAATGCTAGCAAGTACCCTTCCAGTCCTCAAAAACGCCGTTTTAGTTCCCCTCCCTACCGCCACTCATCATATACGCGCTCGCGGTTTCGATCACACTCTTCTCCTCGCCAAATCTCTTTCAAAAATAACTGGCTACGAAACCCGACCCCTTCTAGTACGTGCTAAAAACACCGTTCAAGTCGGCACCAACCTAGAAACCCGCAAGCTTCAGGCAACCAACGCTTACACGGTGGCTGCGACGAATCTCGATTCGCGTCCGACTTATGTACTCATTGATGACGTCTGGACTACTGGTGCCTCAATGCTCTCTGCCGTCAAAAAGCTCCGGCAAGCCGGAGCCAAAAGCATCATCATAGCGCTATTATCAATCAGCAAAATTGACTAAGACTGACCTTGCTGCTGTTGCGCACTCTGCTCCTGCACCTTCGCAGGGTTGCTTGAACTTGGCAAGGAAGTAATAACGAAGTTCACAATCGCATACGAGAAAAAGCAAATTACCAAACCGATAATTGCATAAAGCACTGTATTCTTAGCATCCGTAACTTTCTTCGAATCGCCTCCGGAAACCACATATCGGATACCACCGATAATCAACATAATTACCGCAATCACCCCCACGATATACAATATGGTATTAGTAACCTGCTTAAATACACCGGTATCGCCAAACAAATCCGCCGGGCAATTCTCGCATCTCGCCGCCGCCGCCCCCTCGCTCAAAGTCAAAGCGGAAGCAGAAGGCGCCGCCAACAACCCAACACCGATAAATAACATTAAAACAGATAAAACTAACTTTAAATACTTATTCATAACTATATTATACCACACTTCTAAAAAATAAGCAATACAAGAAATGTTGTATACTGCAACTTTAGGCGTAAGTAGTATCCTCCAGATTTAAAATCGCCAAGATTGGTGCTTTTCTTCTTGCGCCGCGCGTCTTCATCGACGAGCAAGCAAGAAAAAACGCCGTAATTACGGCTTTCAATTCGAATCCATTCGAGATTAAAAGCCGGCAGATTGGTATTTTCTTCATGCGAAGTGCTATTATACATAGAGCGAGCATGAAAAAATGCCGAGATGCCGGCTTTTAACTCGAATGGCGGAGGGTGGGAGATTCGAACTCCCGCTCCAGATCACTCCAGACTAACGATTTAGCAAACCGTCCCCTTCAGCCACTTGGGTAACCCTCCATTCACTCCATTTTACCACATTTTAATTAAATATGCTATAATGTAATCATGGCACAAGCAAAAACGATTACTTGGCAAGCTGCCGAATATATAATTCCAGGTCGTAATACCTGGTGGTATATTGGGTTATTCATTGTCGGTGGCGGGTTGTGCGCACTGTCCGTCTTCTTAAAGTGGTGGACTTTCCTTGTCCTTATCATTCTGTGCGTTATCACAATTCTAACTTCCGCCATTAGACCTCCCCGCAAAATCAACTACAGTATCTCAAACAAAGGTCTTACCGAGGGGCAAAGGTTACACGAATTTAAAGATTTCAAAGCCTTCGGCATCCTAAAAGAAGGAAATTATTATTCTGCAATTCTAATACCAAAAAAACGCTTCGGCCTCAGCGTTAAAGTCTACTTTCCCGAAGGCAGTGGCGAAGCTATCGTAGACGCCCTCGGCGCCAGACTTCCCATGCAAGAGGTAAAACTTGATTTTCTAGATAAAATTGTAAACTTCTTGCGCATTTAAAATAAGTGTGATAAAATAATCATAAGCATAATATTAACGTAAACAGGTGGGCAAAATGGACCAAAATCAATCAAGCGTAGACAATGATCTACAAAAAGCAATCGACGACATAACAAACACAACTCTAAGTGATCCGGTTTTTTCAGATCCGGTAGCAGCGCCGTCTTCTATTCCGGAGGGTGACACTGGAGAACTTGGTGCACCAGTTGGGCCGTTTCCTGCTCCGCAGGTCGAAATCACCCCTCCTGCTCCCGAACCGATTGCTCCGCTTGAAGCAATGAGTGGTATCCCAGAGTTGTCTATTCCAGAGCCAACCCCCGAGCCTACACCGGATCCAAAACCCGAAATTGCGCCTCAAACTGAGTCTATCCACTCTGGTCTAAGCACAGCCGAAATTAAAAAAGGCGCACTTCGCGACCTAGTTCCATTGCTCGGCAAAATCGACATGGACAAAAACCAAAAGTTCGACACCTACAAAGAGATTTTTGAAAACCTCAAAGATTACACCGTACTAGATCCCGCTTATCAAACTGCTCGAGAAATTCCAGACGAAACTAAACGTGCCGAAGCCCTCCTTTACCTAGTCGAATCAATCGATAAGATGTAAGATATATCATATCTAGTCGAATCAATCGACAAGATGTAGAATCGGCAAATACACCAAATACACCTCTCAAAAAAATAACCCCCGCAGGGGTTATTTTTTTAGTACATCCCGCCCATGTCTCCGCCACCCATAGCTGGCTTTTCTTCCGGAATTTCGCAAATTAAGGCACCCATCGTAATCGCCGTTGCAGCAATTGATGTCGCATTTTTTACCGCCTCTTTTGTTACTTTGGCCGGATCAATTACCCCCGCCTTCTTCAAATCAACTAACTTTTCTGCAGGCTTCATCACATTGACCCCAAATCCAGGTTTCGCTGCCTCTACTTCCGCAAGTAACGCTTGCGCATTCAGCCCAGCATTTTCCATGATATGTACAAATGGAGCTTTTAGCGCCTCTTTCACAATTCGCGCCCCAGCATCTTCCTCGGACAATTTAGCCGCAGCATTGACCAGCGTTACGCCGCCCCCAGTCACAATTCCCTCCGCCAACGCCGCCTTAGTAGCCGCCACTGCATCATCAACTCTGTATTTCTTCTCATCAATTTCAGTTTCGGTTGCCCCTCCTACCTTAATTACCGCTACCTTGCCAAGCAACGCTGCCATTCTTTTTTCAAATTCTTCTCGCTCATAATCCGACTTCGCATTCTCTGCCATAGTTCGAATAAGCTCAATTCTATCCTCTA
>JAFWHP010000026.1 GCA_017515125.1 Candidatus Saccharimonadota bacterium
ATTATATGTTGCAAAATGAGGAATATTTTTTGAAGCGAAGCTGCAATTTACGGAGTTTACCACAAGGTCTATGCCCTGGATGGCAGACCATGTGGAAAACTCCTAATGCTTAGCTTACACAAAATTCTTGACACAACCCTAAGGAAAATGATAAGGTGGATAGAATTGATACTATGTATAATATATTGGTTTTTCTGTTTTTAGTTAATATTTTCTTCATGTTTACCTCGTTTTGCCTTTTATGTTGCCCTTATTCTTGCGGCGCCATCTTTGAAAGGCATATGATACAAAAATGGCACCGCAGGTGCAACAGTCTGACGAATAGTCTACTCAACTAAGCGCAAACATCCTACGATGCCATTTCTACGCTTAGTTTTAGTTCAACATAAAATATGTTGAGTTTACACTAATCATCAAACTGTTGCATTTATTATTATACACGATTTTGAGATTTTGTGCGGAAAAAAATCGTTGTATTTTTTACAACGATTCCCTTTTGTTTTTTTGGAACGGATGGAGGTCTTGACGGAACCTGCTACCATTAGTATAATGGTAGCAGGTAGCAACTTATCTAGGAAGTTGCTTTAAGGTTGAAGAAGAGTTACCATTCAAATCGAATGGTAATCTTTTTGGTTTTAGAACCGAATCTGAGAGCAAGTGTTAGACTATTCTTCATATTCGTTCTCCTTTCTGTTTTTTGTTTTTGTTAAACATTAACTTGGGGAGATAAATCTAGGCTACCTAGAATCACCACGTATAAATCCCCCCATCACGGAGCGAACCAAAGTGACCTATTTGCGGTACCTAGGTTCGCTCGCGTCGAGGGAGATCTAACACCGTAAACCAAAAGTTACTCCAACCTAGCTTCCTTATAGCACACCTTAAAACAGATTGCAACCCCCTATAAGCGACTTTTTAAAGCATAAGTGTTATCTGTTTTGACATGAGTGTTTTGACCTCTTTAATTTTTATAGTAAAAGGTTGTGGTAATTGTAAGCAGATGCGTTTTGTTTCTCAAGCTCCGGGTTTGATTTTGAGATAATCGATAAGGTAGGTAGAGAGGACGTCGAAGAGATCCATGGCGTCGCCGGAACCGATAGATTGACCTTCGCCCCACATTCTCGTCATGATAATATACTCAGGCATGCCGCCGGTAGGCGCAATAAAACCAATGTATGAGCCAACCAACTCGGCGAAAGAATCGTCGTAGGCACCATTTCTAACGACCTGGGCGGTACCGGATTTGCCGCCAATATCGTAGCCAGCACGGTCGTTCTTATAGCTGCGGTTGTTAATCAACATTTCTCGCATCATGGCACTTGTTTCGTCGCTTAGGATTTTATCCTCTATTTTATTGTCAGCGGGTCCTGCCGGGCTTTTCCCTCCCGTGGCGTCCTCTCGGCGCTCCGCGCCTGCGAGCTCCACGGGATCCTTTCCAAGCCCGTCACCCGCTGACGATGCGCTAGTATCTAGTGGCACCACATCACCGTCGTCATTTAAGACACCTTTCACGACCGACGGGGTGCGCCAAGTGCCGCCGTTTACTACGGCCGAAAAAGCCGTAGCAGTTTGAAGCATAGTGATACCGAGATTTTGGCCAAAAGTCAGGTTGGCATAAGTAGAGTCACGACCCCAGCCTTCGTTTGGGTCAGGGATAAAGCCCTCAGCCTCAGCGAGTTCAACACCTGTAATGTTGCCTAGACGAAACTTATTGTGATAGTAATCGAAAAGTTTTTCCCTGCCTTGCTGAGTGATGTGGTCGGGATTACCACCGAGAAGTTTTAGCGCATAAATTGAACCAGTATTGAGAGACCAATAGAGAGCTTGACGCATAGTGAGCGTGCCGTAAAGCGAGCTGCGTTGCTCGGCGTTCCAGATTTTCCAATCGTCTACTTCTTCGTAATGTTTATTAAAATAAGTCGTGTCGGCGGTCATGACGCCCTCATTGATTGCAGCGGAAAAAGCAAAATTTTTGCAAATTGAGGCGGGTTCGTATGGCTCGTCAATTGTATAGTTGAGATAGGCCCTGGCGTCGGCGACATTGGAATAGTTGGCGGGATCATAATTCGGAAGATTGGCCATAGTGAGGATTTCGCCGGTGTTCGGATTCATGATGAGAACAGAGGCATTGGTGGCGGCAGTTTTGCTAATGGCCTCGGCGGCGAGTTTTTCGACACCTCGCTCTAGACCGCGGTCTACCGAAAGGACGATATTTTTACCATCTTCGGCGGGGATTTGACATTGTCTTTGCCGATAGAGAGCGCAACGTTGTTTACGTCAGAAGTGGCTTTCAAAAGACCGTCTTTGCCGGTTAGAAGACCATTCAGCGAACCCTCGGTACCATATTGGCCCTTACCGTCCGCGTTGACGAAACCGAGCAAACCAGAGGCAAGCTCGCCCTCGGGATAGACGCGTTGATTGTTTTTCTGAAAATAGACGGCGGAGATTTCCTCTTTGGCGATTGCCTCGGCGGCTTCGCGGGGGACGTTTTTCGCCACGATAGCGTAGCGAAGACCCTCTCTGCTATAGATTTCATCAAGGTCGGCCGAGATATAGTCTTTCGCGTGGGCTTCAAGGGCGGATTTTATTTTGTCTTTTTCGGTAATTGAAGGATCGATAATGATTTGGTATGCGGTCTGGTTCAAAACAACAGCGACAGGCTCGTTATGATCCATCATGTAGATTTCGCCACGCTTCGCAACGATAGTTTCGAGGAGGGTGTGTTGCTCATCAGCTTTAGCAACCCAAGAATCGTGTTCGACAATCTGGATGAAAAAAAGTCGCACAGTAATAATCGCAAGTGCGACAAAAACTAGACGTTTCAAAAATCGAATCCGGTGCTTAGTAGACCCGGCGGCGGATTTGGAGGAATCTAAATTGCTTTTATTCCGCGGCATACCCCGTTACCGTAGCGTTTTCCATGCTGACGGCGACCGTACTCTGCTCGGCAGCGGTGATGGAATTAAGACGCGCTTTCTCAACTGCTAAATCATCTTTTTTTACATTCATCTCGGAGATTTCTGATTCGACTGAGGAGATTTCGTAATCAAAACTGGTAGCCTTAGTGCCTTCGGCGACATAGATAAGGCCAAAAACTAGAGTCAACATACCGACGATAACGATTTGGGAAATAGAGCCTAAGCTCCTCTTGGTGTGACGGACGGTATTGCGGCCGCGGACAAAACTGGTCCCGGTAGCTCGCCTTGAAATATAAGTTGTTTGGTTTTGCATTTTACTCCTCGCTTATTTATTTTATCATTTTTGTTTTATCTTTTTAAATCATAGGCCGGGTGCCTGCTACGAGCAGAGCTATAAGTAACTCGTAGTGGCGGCCCGGGAAGGTCATACACTCCACACATCCGTGGAAAAACTCTAAATTGGCGGACCGAAAGGTCCATAGCGCACTAGGTCTGGAAACCCCGCAGAGCTTGGGGCGCCCGGCTTGCGACGCCCTTGCTCTACAATGGTTAAGGTGTTCCTAGCGGAAATTTACCTTGATAGTTTGCTTGCGTGATTTGTTAGCAACTAATATTTGTTTTGGCATTTTGCCTCCTTTTTATTTAGTTTTTATTTTTATCAATTCCGCTTTTTGGCTACTCGCAGTTTAGCGCTTCTAGCTCGCGGGTTGATAACCAACTCCTCATTTTCCGCAATGATAGGCTTTTTAGTGATAATTTCTAGAGGCGACTCTTCGCCGAGGCTAGACTCTTCCTTTAGAAAATTCTTTACCAACCGATCTTCTAGACTATGAAAAGTGATAAAACCAAGACGGCCATTCCTATTCAGCAGCTTCGGGAGGAGCGGAAGCGTATCTTCGATCTGCTTTAGCTCATCATTCACTACAATACGAACTGCCTGGAAAATCTTAGTAGCGGGATGTAACCTCGAATAGCCATGAATCCGAACTCGGATTAAATCGGCTAGTTCTTTGGTGGATTTAATTGGGCGATGATGCACGATTACTCGCGCAAACATTGCAGCGCGGCCAGGGCTTTCTTCGCCATATTTTACGAAAATGTTTGCCAAATCACGTTCTGAGTATTTATTAATAATGTCTGCTGCTGTTAACTCCTGCCGGCGATCCATCCGCATATCAAGGGGCGCATCAAAACGAAACGAAAATCCCCTTTCTTCCATGTCTAGTTGCGGAGAAGAAACTCCAAAATCTGCCAGTATTATATCATAAGTCGCTCCACACGATAAAAGCTGTAGCACTGCACTATAAAAACTTTTGTTGATGATTTCGATTCCGGTTTCCTGCGGGAACTCCTGATTTAAATACTTTACAGCGAATTCGTCGCGATCAACTAGAGTCGAACCTTTATACTGCTGTGTTACATCCAAAATTTCTCTAGCATGACCTCCGTAGCCGGCCGTTAGATCTAAATATCTTTCGCCGGGATGCGGGTCCATAGTTGCTAGGACTTGTGATAATAATACAGGGATATGTAATTTCTCCATGCTTCTATTATACAACGTTTGAGATCGTTCAACTAGAAACTTCGACGGTTTTGTTTCTGCTTTAATTTTTGTTTGTTATAGACACAATTAATCCACTATAATTATCCTGGCTGGCGCTAGGCCCGTCATATTAATTATAGCCGTTGAGAGACTTATTGTGTGACCATAATAGAGTTTTATTGGGAGGTGTGTTTAAAGAAGGAACGCACGATTGTTTTTTCGCATCTCGCTTAATATTTAATGCGCGCGAAGCTCCTAGATGGTCGATCTCAAACTTTCTTAATGTACTTTTTGTTTAGCGTTTTTATTTATTTATGCGCTGACTTTATTGTATGACATATTTTTGAAAAATGCAAGTGCTTTTTTGGACTTTTTTTGAAGATTTTATATAGTCCTAGTTTTCCACAATTGTGGATATTTCCCCAGGTATTTTACCGAACACTGGGTTTTTGAAAAACCGAACAGATTTTAGTATCAGGGGCGAAAAAACCGAACAGACTATGCTTTACTTTTGTGGTGTTTTATGTTATAATAGAGAGATGTGGGGTTGATGATTCCCTTTTTCTTTAGAGAAGCATAATCTGTTCAATTCTTGTTTTGGAGGGTCGAGCTTTAGGGTTGACTCGCATCAGCAAATATGATAGAATTGTAAAGTTATGCCAAATGTTTAGAGGGGAGGCGAAAAAATGGCAGAAAAGAACTTTATGGAGATTATAGCGGAAACGATCCGAGTGACGGAGGAGTACTCTGAAATCATTATTCGGGCGCACGAGATGCGTTCGCCACTTTCGAAAGATGCTGACGCCGTAAGAAGGCTGCGCGAGCTTAAGGACAAACTGGACGTGCTTGCCGTAGCTGTAACAAAGTTGCCTGATTATGATGACAGGAACCTGGCAAAGGAACGCATTGCGATAATGCGGGATGCTTTGCGATCTTCGCTTCGCACTATCGCGAAGCATAGAAACGGACGCGGTGAAAATCGCAAGTAGGATTAGGGGACACTTTGGATTATAAATCCAGTTTTACTAATCTAGTTTTCGCTCCTGGCCGACTTTAATAGTCGGCTTTTTTAATATCTGCCTAGGGGTCTAGCCACTTAAGCGTTTAGCGGTACCATCAACAAACCTAGTATCTAGGGAGAATAGGAGGTCATCTTGAGTATGATAGTTTTAGCACTAGGCCGCTGATTCGAGGGTCTGCGATTGATCCGACCTGGAATAACTATCGAAATCAATAATCTTCCCTGCCGGGCTAGAGGGGCGTTCTGTAGCGCTTAGGGCGAGTTGTTTATTATTATGGTCATACACGAGGCCGGCGATCGCGCCGGGAGCTTTCATGTTTTCGAAGGCAGCTTTGGTAGCTTCGAGGAGCTGGCTACTATCGCCGACGGCAGATAAAGTAGTTAGAACGTCGTCGAATGATTTAATTAACCTAGCGGCAACAAGCTCTTCGTTAGTATATAAATCGCCTGCCCTTTCGGACTGCTCCAAGACGACCGAATTGTAATCCTGGCCGGTAGTTTCGGCGATTTGCTTAGCTTGATCGCGAAGAATGGAGTTTAGCCTTTCCTTTTTGGAAGAATCGGCTGGTGGTCTATCTACAGAAACAACAGCATCAAAGCTGAGCGACGGTTGAGACTGCTCGCTAGGGTTCACAATTTGCTTAGTGGTACGGTCGTATTCTAGACCACTCAGTACATTGGTGGACTGTAGATTATTGTAAGAGGCCTGAAGGGCGCTGGCGAGCTGAGCATTTTGGCCGCCTGCGGAAAGGGCGGTAAGGACGTCGCTAAATGAATTAGCGGCCCTGGCGGCGACTAGCTCTCCATTAGTATATAACTCGGCTTGATCTAACCTGGCGGAATTAGGGTCGCGACCGGTAGTTTCGGCGATAAGTTCGGCCTGATTGCGGAGGAGAGAATTTAACTTTTGCTTTTTATCGGGACTGAACTCGATATCCGGATTAGCCTTTGGGGTCTGGATTGGTGGCATAGCATCAGCAAAAGCAGCGCGAATAGCAGCTTTGCCCATCTTTTCGGCAGTTTCTCTAGGTAGTTCATTGGCGCCTTCACTAACCGCTTCGGAACCATTGGCAACCGTCACGTTAAATTCGTTTATTGGTTCATTGCTGGAACTGGGCATTCTTTCGCCATGCATAATATAGTCAACCTCCTTATTATTAGAATGATTATAACATATTTATCGTAAAAAGTGTGATATAATGTAAAAAAATAAGAGAGGTAAGATATGGAAAACAATACTGAGAATATGGGTGGCAATAACGACAGCTCGAATGACCAGACTGGGGAGCCGTTTGATGTCTTTCTCTGGGCGAATGAGATTGATGAGATAAAAAATAATGTCTCGGCGGAGTTGTTTTTGTTTAATAAAAATTATACGCCATTTAAAATCAAATATTCAGATAAGTTGACGGGGGCGGTAAAGGCTATGTTTATGCAAGAGGCGATTTCGTATATCATTACGGAGGCGGATAAGGGGCTGGAATGCCGCGAGTACGAACGAGCTGACGGCGAAGAGAAAGTCATTTATCGCACTTCCCTTTCTAAAGTAGGGCGCGCTGAAACTTTGATTCATTTAATTGAGAATGAGTACAAGGATATTGATTATTTCTCGGAGAACGAATATGATTTCAAAAAAGTGAAAGGCATTATTGCTAAATTTACCTATCCCGGAGAGGAAGGTATGAAAACATTTTATATAGCAAAACTCTTGCCCGCTTCGGCAGCACTCAAGGGGGCGACGTCCTGGGAAATTAACGGAGAGTCGTTCGAGCCGTTTTCGGCAGAGATTGCACTGAAGATGCCAGAAGACAATCAGACGGCGATTGTGGATGGTACGATTATTGTGTTTAATCAAGCGAAATTTGAAAATTTGTTTCAATATGACTATAAGTCACAGGTCATTGCGGAGGCAAAAGCGAAGGAATTGACCGAAAAGTATAAATTATCGTTTGCGGAGGGGCTGACACTTGATTCCCTTCTGGCGGACAAGAAGCCCTTGCTTAAAAAAGTGCAAGCTATGGATATTGCGGAAGAAATGCCGCAGGATAAATTACTCGATTACGCAGATGAGATGCAGCTAGAATTGATGACAGATGATGATGGGTCGATTATTATCATGGACGATAAAGATTTAACTATGTTCGTGAATCTAATTAACGAAGATTATTATGTATCGCCAGTGAATGGAAAAAGATACGAGATTAAGTCGAAAAAGCTACTTGGCGAACCTGATGGCGAGCCGCCGAGAGGATAGATTTAAACCCCACACTTACTCGCGGTGAACTCACGCCAAGTTATTTTTGACAACGTTTCGCCCGTTCGTTGCTCCGAGCAAGTTATCAGACTTGCTTACGCAAATCTGTAACTTTACTGCGCAACTCTCGGGGAAAAGTTGTAAAAAATAAATGGGTTCGTTCAATGCTCGTTCGCGTGGGGTTTAGAATCCTAAAACTATCAGCACTAGAGTTCGTAGTACGGGGCGTCGACGAAGTTGGATTCGCCGAGGGTTTTGAAGGTTTTTTCGAGGTCGGCGCGGGCTGATTCGACGGAATCGTTCGGGGCTAAATCGGATTCGATTTTTGCATAGTAACCTTTAAGCTTGTCTATCTTGTCAAGATAAATCATGATACCATCACCCATGTCGAGCTCCTTCCGACGACGAGAAATTTCGGCGACTGGTCTAAAACCGAGTTGCAGGATAATATTTACTAGCTTCTCATAATCGACGACAGCAGTCTTCTCGACAATATCTACGCCGGAATCTTCGATATGACGCTTCATGATGAAATAATACTTAGCTGGCTTGTCGACCGCTTTCATTTCGGTAGACATGATGAGCTTCGGGAAATTAGAATTTGGCTTGTAGTTTTTCGGAACATAGATGCGGTTATGCTGCCAATAGACGGGAGAAAAATTGAATTTAATGTCTTTGAATTTTTGTTCGAATGCTTCGTGGTTTTTGAGCTTGCATTTTAGGATGACTTTTTTCATAGTTTTATTATATCACAGATGCGAGCCTCGACAGTCTTAAGACCCCTGAACTCGTTTTTGCAGAGTTTAACCAGCAGCTCGATACGGTCGAATTGAGGGTCAATATCTAGCCAGTCTTGAGGAGCATAGAAAGAAACGGCTTTAAGGTATTTGTTTTTGGAGTCCTTAAGGTCGAGGCGCAAATGGTTGCGGTCAGCGCCCATGCGAGCAACATTCTCGAGGCGAACGTCTTTCAGGTGGAAAATTGGCTCTTCGTTGCCTGGTCCGAATGGCTCTAGTTTGGCGAGATCGTCCAAAAATTCGAGAGTGAGCTCCGAGAAGTTGCCGACGACCAGGTCAGCATGTGGCCTGAAAAAACGCGCTTGGTTTTCGAGTCCCAGCGAGCGATAGTACTCATTTAGCTGCTCGCGGAATTTGTACAGGTTTTTGCCATCAACTTTTACCCCTGCCGCGGCGGCGTGCCCACCACCACTAATGATAGAGTCTTTCACGAACGCCAGAGCCTCAGCAAGGTTAAAATCGCCAAAACTACGGCCAGAACCCTTAAAAATACCCTCTGTGGTTTCGGTCAAAACAAAGGCAGGCTTATGATAGTCCTCGACTAGGCGGCCAGCAACGATACCAATAATTCCCTCATGCCATTTGCCGGTTTCGATAATTACTGGGTCACTCTGAACCCCACGATCTTTAATCTCCCTAGTAGCTAAAAGCTGCTCAGCTTTACGCTTCTGGTTGAGCTGCTCTAATTTTTCGGCAAGCGGGGCTGCCGCCATGGGACTTGTGGCGCGCAGAAGATTTAGAGATAATTCGGCGGTATCGAGTCGGCCAGCAGCATTAAGGCGCGGGCCGATTCCAAAACCAATAGTTTCGGTGTTGATGCTATTGATTTGGGCTTTCTTCATTAACTCTTTAAGACCAGGACGACGAGTTTTAGACAAGACTATCATGCCATAGAAGCTGAGGATACGGTTTTCATCAATAAGAGTCATGCTATCGCAAATGGTGCCAAGAAGAACAAGATCTAGAAGCCATTTTTCCTGACCGGCAGGAATTAGCTCTTTTTTTACGAGGGCTTGAGCGAGTTTAAAAGCGACACCGACGCCGGCAAGGTTTTGAAGACTTTCGGTGGGATGATCCTTGCGATGAGGATTTATTACAGCGATAGCCTCTGGCATTTCGGCTTCGGTTTCGTGATGATCTGTGACGATAGTGTCGATTTTCTCTACATTTAGTTCGTCGATAATGGCGTGATTACGCGAGCCGCAGTCGACCGTAACAACGAGAGTGGCCTGCTCGTTCTTGGCGCGCTCAATTAGACGACTACTCATGCCGTATCCATCAGCAAAACGATCTGGAAGCATAATGTCGAGATACTCGGGATTGACGCCTGCTAGAATAAGAGACTCTGCCATAACTGTACTTGCGGTGACGCCGTCAACGTCATAATCGCCGTAAATGAGGATTTTTTCGCGATTCTTGATAGCCCGCCCGATACGTTCAATGGCTTTATCCATATCGTATAGAATAAACGGGTCGGCAAGGTCTTTGTATTGTGGGGCCATAAAACTAGGGGTAAGATTCCTCGATTTGAGTAGCTGAATAAATAATTTGTTCATTTTTACCCTATCTTTTTGCTCGGTTTGGAACCTTTTTGGCTTTTAATCACGATAGACTGAAGTTCCTTCAGAATCGGATAGCGTTTATTGGTCTGGTAAATCTTTGTTTTGCCTTTTTTGGTGACGATAAGAAAATTGCCAGTAGCAAGACGCTCTAATTCCCTTTGGACGTTGCCTGGATCCTCTTTGATTAACTTCGCTAGACCACGAACATGAGTCTTAAAATCAGGGTATTTCGCGAATACCACTAAAATTTTGCGCCGGGCGCGGGACGTGACAAATAATTCTAACATATTACCTCGCTTTAACTTTCTCTATTATAGCACATGATTTGTATTTTTTACAACGTTTTAGCATTAATTGTGATTCGGTCCGAAACTTGAGGTTCTTGTAAACGCTTATGCTTGAAAGATGGGTAAGGTTTAGTATAATTGAGTGAAGAAATGGAGGTATATGAAAAAATTAAGACGATACGCTAACTTGGCGCGACTTTCAATTGGGGCGAGCTTGTTAATAGGGTTGGGCGATTACGTTCTACTAAAAATTGGGGAGCCGTTGGGACCGTTTTTGTTTGCTTTTGGACTGCTAGGAGTCTGCATTCTAGGATTAAACCTATTTACTGGAAAGTGTGGATTTTGGGTTGAGGACGGTATTTCGGTAGTAGATTTGCTGATTATTCTGGTCGTAAACTTAGTGGCAGGATATGGGTTTGGGGCGCTGTTTTCCATGATGGATGCGTCGGTAGTAGCGGCGGCTGAGGGGAAAGTGGCGAATTGGAGCTGCGATATGGCATTCTTTTTGAAATCGGTGATGTGCGGGGCGATTATGTATCTCGCGGTGGAACTGTATCGACGTGGGACTAAACTGGGGATTTTGCTCGGTATACCACTGTTTATCTTCTCGGGGTTTCAACATTCGATTGCAAATGTGATCACAATGGGGGTGGCGGGGGCGTTTAGTCTTTCAGTGCTGTTGTGTGCTTTGGGAAACTTGGTAGGGGCACTGGGAGCGTGGAGTTTGTGTTGCGGGGTGAAGATGCCGAGATTGCCGAATGATTAGATGTCAAAACAAAATATCAATTGAGTTGTAGTATAATTAGTGTATGTTTTATGAGGTAATACCGGAGGGACGGGTGGAGGAGCTCACGTATCATTTTGACGGTGCGCAGGGCAGCGGCGTACAGAGCAAAAAAAATGATGATACGAATGGAAACGGTAGCGGTTCCCTTGCGGCTGGAACGATCGTGATGGTGCCAGTGGGTCGAAGAATAGTGCCAGGAGTGATAGTTAAAAAAGTTGTACAACCAGATTTTAAGACGCGAGCGATTTCGAAGATTTTGTACTCAAAGGCACTACCACGACATTTGCTCGCGACGATTCGATTTGTCCACGAGTATTATCTAGCGCCGTCTGGACTAGCGGTGTCGCTGATACTGCCACGAGGGGTACAGAAGAAGCGACGTAAAACCGAGCAAGCGCTCGGTAGCTCGCTAGGTAAATCCCATAAGAAAACCGAACAGTTCCCTGTTTTGGCCAAAATTCGGCTGAATGAGGCGCAAAAAAAGGCGCTAAAAGCCCTTCAAGAGGCTCCAGGAACCACGAAACTACTACATGGCGTGACTGGAAGCGGAAAGACCAATATATACCTCAAAATGGCTCTAGACGCGCTACAGGAGCATAAATCGACCATACTTTTAGTGCCGGAAATAGCGCTGACAGGGCAACTTGTTCGGGTTTTTACGGAGGTTTTTGGCGAAAAAGTAGTTTTGATACATTCGAGGCAGACCGAGGCAGAACGACATTTGATTTTTGAAAGAATACTACTATCTGAGGAACCACTGATTGTGGTCGGGCCACGTTCGGCGTTGTTTGCGCCAGTGACAAAACTAGGACTTATTTTAATCGACGAAGAACATGAAGGGGCTTATTTTCAAGAGAACCCACCGAAATATTCGGCGATTCGGATGGCGAGTTTTATGGCAAAGGCAGCTAGAGCTTCGCTAGTACTTGGTTCAGCTACTCCAACAGTGGAGGATTATTATCTCGCATCTAAGCGGCAGTCGGTAGTAGAGTTGACTCAAAAAGCTAAGGATGCGGCAGTGCGCCCCACAGTTCGGTTAATTGATTTTAAAACTCGAGAGAATTTCACAAAAAATAAATACTTTTCAAATGATTTGCTAAAAGCGATTTCTAGGAATCTCGGAGAGAGGCGACAAACGTTAATCTTTCATAACCGACGGGGGTCGTCGCCGCTAACGATATGCGAGAGTTGCGGCGAAGAAATATTGTGTCCGAACTGTTTTTTACCGTTGACGCTTCATGCGGATGAATATGTATTACAATGCCATACTTGCGGTTTTTCCGAAAAACTACCGGCCTGTTGTCCTAAATGTGGTACGCCGGGGCTAGTACATAAGGGGTTTGGGACGAAGTTGCTCGAAACGGAGATAAAACGGATCTTCCCAAAAGCGCGTGTAAGGAGATTTGATGCAGACAATAAAAAAGGCGAGAGCCTAGATGCGGTGTACTCGGAGGTGCGTGACGGAGAGGTGGATATATTAGTGGGGACTCAGACGTTGGCTAAGGGACTAGATTTGCCACGACTAGCAACGGTAGGAGTGGTCCAGGCTGATGCCGGAATATCCTTGCCGGATTACATGGCAGAGGAAAGGACTTTTCAGCTACTGACTCAGGTAATAGGACGAGTAGGGCGAGGACATATTGATACGGCCGAGGTTTTTATACAGACATTTCGGCCAGAACATCCAGTTTTGGGATTTGCGGCAAATGAGGATTATGCTGGGTTTTACAAATATGCGATACGGCAACGTCGGGTGGCTGGGTTTCCGCCGTTTCGATTCGTGATGAAGCTTGAAATTGCGATGAAAACGGAGAAACTGGTTCTAAAAAAAGTGCGCGAACTAGTAGCTCGACTGTCACTTGACGAAAGATTGACTGTTTCCCCGCCCCAACCAGGATTCCACGAGCGGACCGCAAATGGCTATACCTGGCAGATTCTGGTGCGGAGTCAGTCACGAAAGGCTTTAGTTGAGGCGTGTGAAGGGCTGGATAAAAATTTTAAGATTACATTAGACCCGCCGGGACTGTTATAGATGTTTATGCTTTTTTAGGAAAAAATCTAGCAAAAGAAACTGGTGCCTGGTCCAAACTGGAAGTGAATCTCGTTTCGGATTTTATTCGTGATAGATTTGTGATAAAATTAGATTAAATAATAAAGGAGGTTTATGTGTACAGCGGTGCGGTTTAACGGAGCTGATGGGGAGATGTATTTTGGGAGGAATTTGGACTGGACTGAGGGCTACGGAGAAAAAGTGGTAATTACTCCGCGAGGGTTCAAATACAAATCGGCGTTTCTTGGGGAGATAAGTGGGGTAGCAGTGATTGGGATGGGGATTGTGGCCGAGGGGGCGCCGCTGTATTTTGATTGTGCGAATGAGCATGGACTTGCGGTAGCGGGGTTAAACTTCCCTGGTTATGCTTCCTATGCTGCCGAGGCTATAGAGAGCAAGACTAATATTGCAGCATATGAATTTCCACTATGGGTGGCACTGAATTTTAAGACTGTGGACGAGGTCAAAAGGGCGCTTCCTGGCGTAGCGATCGTCTCTAAAGCAATTAATGAACAATACCCGGTTTCACAGTTGCACTGGATGATTGGAGATAAGGAGCGGTCGATTGTAGTGGAATACACTTCGCATGGAATGGAGATTTATGAGAACGAGGTAGATGTCTTAACAAACCAACCTGGCTACTCTTGGCATCATGAAAATTTGCGGAATTATATGAATCTAGCTTCTCATGAGCCAGCGGAGGTAAAATGGGGTAAGGCAGCCTTGAAACCATTTGGAACTGGCTCAATGATGCAGGGACTCCCTGGTGGGTTTTACCCGACTGAGAGATTTGTAAGAGCAGCGTACCTCAACACGCATTATCCGACGCAAGATTCTGAGCGGTCTAATGTGTCGCGACTCTTTCATACTTTAGCGGGAGTAGCCATGATAGATGGAGGTGCAGCAATGAGGAATGGAGCATTTGAGAAAACTATCTATACTGGGGGATATTCTGCGGCTAGCCAAACCTATTATTATAATACTTATGAAGATTTTACGATTTCGAAGGTAGCTCTTCAAAACTATAACCTCGATTCGGGCGAATTAGTTATCGCGAGCTAAAGCTTTGCTTTCGCCTGCGGTTGACTGCGACATACTAAGGCCTAATTGCATAATTCGCGCATTTCGGGAGCTCCACTTTGGTGTAATCTGGCGGTTATACACCAAAGCTCCGCCTCTGTTGCGGCAAAATCATAGATTTTGCCTGTATGTCCCTTAATACTGACGAATTATGCAACAAGGCTCATACTAGTACATTTACTTTACCTCTTATCTGTGGTATAATGGGCTTATGAAAATTATTACAACGCCTGACGGGAGGCTGCGAGAGAAATCAGAGAAAGTCCGTAAAATTGATG
>JAFWHP010000027.1 GCA_017515125.1 Candidatus Saccharimonadota bacterium
GAATTGAGGGAATGTTTGGTATGGCAAAAGACAAACTCAGAATCCATCACGGCTACACAAAAGACCTAAAAATTAAAATCCTTTTTAGTTTGTTATCTGGAAGATAAGAGGTGAGTAGGCACACGAAATTGTTATTAACCCTAAAATTCTCATAGCATCATTACTAGCGCTATGGCGATAAACCATCTTAAATTTATCTTGCCAGTCGATCTAAAAGGAGAGGGACTACTTTAAAGTAGTCCCTCAAGGTCATACATGAATTTTAAGTAGCCTCGCAGTTGTATCTACTTAAAACTACCTCTATTTTATCTCACTTCGTGCATATTGTCAATACCCTTTTTCCACATTTTGTGTAAAACGTTCCAAAAAAGTGTTCGGGAAAAATAAAATTATTAAAACATATTTTTAAAAATTAGCATATTGACAAATAATAAGCACTATGATATAATTGAAGCATACATCTGTTTTTGCCTTTAGTGAGTGATGGATGCGGAAAGTCCCTCGCAGAGCACCTGAAAGGTGTAACTACGGAAAGGAAGCATTCAGCAGAAGCCGCTAAAGGAAACAATGGTGGTGTGTTATTAATTTAAACAATTGGTGGGCAGAAGAGGAGTTCTGGAATGGCTGGAACCAAAGCTGGCGGCATGAAAGCTGCTGCTACTAATAAAGCTAAATACGGCAAAGAGTTTTACGCTCGTATCGGCAAAAAAGGTGGCCAGAATGGTCACACTGGTGGTTTTGCTGCTAATCCCGCACTAGCTCGCATTGCTGGTGCCAAAGGCGGCCGTATTTCACGTCGTGGTCCTGCAAAAAAGGCTTAAGGATTAAAGTCTTTCGCATAAAGGGCAGTGATACCGCTTATCTGGCGTCTGAAATCGCGTTAACCCACAAACGGGGCAACGCGATTTTTGATGCAACCAATCTCTATAGGTGTCCAATTCCTCCTCTATCAAATCCTCATCTATTCTAATGTGATAGTGGGCCGCCAGCTCTCGTGCCTTATCCCACGCCTCAGCCTCCATTCTCAGCCTCTGTATGTCGCAGTTAAAATCTCGATGCCGTAAGAGTGCATGGCCGACTTCGTGAAGCAGCAGAAGTTTCCAATTCTGCTCAAAGGGTCCAATAATAACAGTTTTGGGTGGCCGAAACATATACTTGCGCCCTGATCGAAAGGCCAAATCATCAAAATCGTCTTGTAGCTGCCTTAAAAACTTTATAGACTCTTTATCATAACCGTTTTGAAGTACTTGTTTCTCCCAGCCATCTTCGCGCAGAGTCACTCCGACTCCTTCTGTCGTGCATAGCGGTAGCAGCCATATATCACTGACTCATTTGGTCGTCGCGGTCGTCGGAGCTTGACGTCATAATGGGGCAGATACTTAGTATATAAATGAAAAATCTTTCCCATAGGCCCGCCCAGGATAATCGTATCGGGATCATACTTTTTGATTACGTCCGGCAAGCCCAACGCGACACGTCTAGCAATTTCTTCCATGAAAGTCTTCTTGCGCAAATCGGTCGCATGGTCAACATGGTAGTAGCTTCCAATAGCGCTCGCCGCCGCAATATCCTCCCATTCTAAAAACTGATTATTGTATTCATATTTCCAATGTCCTGGCTCAAAACTACTTGATTCGGGCATAATTCGATTATGCTCCGCTATCCCGCCTCCGATTCCAGTCGAAAAAGTTAAGAATACTGTTCGTCCTGGTAGCCTGTAGCCTTCATAGAGTGCAGCCAGATTCGCATCATTTTCAAACCAAATCGGGCAACTGAACAATTCTTTTAATAATCCAATCAAGTCAATATTGTCCCAATTGCGATTCCCAAACGAGACTGAATAATTTTTTTGTACAATACCCGGAATCGCCACTGTTATAGCCTGGATGCGTCGTTTTTTGAAATCTTTTAGGTTGGACTCAAGATCACGCATGAAACTCTTGTAGCCTTGCGCAGTTCTAAACTTACGCCGTTTCAAAACCCTCCCGCCACGCGAGAATAGCGCAATTAAAGTTTTAGTACCTCCAATATCGATCGCTAAATACATACCTTGATTATATCATGAAAATTTGCTATAATAGAACCAAGTTTAGGCTCATTCAATAGTTTGCGGTTGGCCTTATTGCATAATTCGTCAGTATTGAGGGACATAAAGGCAAAATTTTACATTTTGCCGCCGTAGGGGCGGAGCAATGTGGTAAAATCTAAGATTACCACATTGCGGAGCTTCCGAAATACTGCGAATTATGCAACAGGGCATTGCGGTTACCGAGTAATGGTTTCGGGAAGCCCCTCGTAGCGTACCTAGAATGTGAAGCTCCGGGAAGGATGGCGAGGCCCGTTGCGCACCAGGGGAACGTAGGCTGCTGAATGAGTCTAAAGAAAGGAAATAATATTAACTATGGCAAAAGCCACAAAATTAACTATGGACGAGCTCCTAGCGGGAAGCGAGGAATCGTTCAAAAAAGTAGCAGCAGGAGACACCGTAAGCGGTAAAGTCTTATCTGTTAAAAAGCACGAAATATTAATTGATTTAGGAGCACAAGGCGTTGGCTTAGTTCCACGTCGCGAGGCTTCTTTCGCCAGGAATCTCAACGTCGGTGAAGAAGTAACCACTTCCGTTATCGACTCAGAGATGGATGACGGGTATGTCCTACTTTCACTCCGTAAGGCCGTCAAAGACAAAGGTTGGGATGAAATTCAAGCCAAGCTTGAAAGCGGCGAAATCGTCGAGGTCACTCCGTTTGACGCTAACCGCGGCGGACTTCTCGTGGAATACGAGGGGATTCGCGGTTTTATGCCCGTATCGCAACTCTCTGCCGAGCATTATCCTCGTGTTGGATCGGCTGATAAGGAAGAGATTTTGCAACGTCTCAATTCTTTGGTCAATAAGCCTATCAAGGCTCGCATCTTGGATGCCAATAAGAAAGAAAATAAGCTCATCTTCTCCGAAAAGGAAGCCATCAAAGATGGCCTTGCAGAGCGCTTTGCTGAGCTGAAGATTGGCGATACCGTGTCCGGCGTAGTCACTGGCGTAGTGGACTTCGGCGTGTTCGTCAATGTCGACGGTATCGAGGGGCTAGTCCATATCTCAGAAATCTCTTGGGAGCGCGTAAATAATCCATCTGATTATGTCAAGGTTGGCGACGCAGTTGAGGCTAAAATTATCGCTATCGATAAAGAGCGCCTCTCGCTCTCTATGAAGCAGCTCATTGATGATCCTTGGATTTCCGAAGTAGAGAATCTCAAAAAAGGCTCCAAAGTAGAGGGAACTATCACAAGGATTACTCCGTTTGGCGCTTTTGTCCAAATCAGTCCAGCGGTGGAGGCTCTGGTTCACGTTTCTGAACTTGGCGAAGGCTCCGACGTCGATCCGGAAAAGATTTTCACCTTAAATGAGCGCAAATCTTTCAAAGTCCTAGATATCGACAAGGAAGGCCGCAAAATTTCGCTTTCAATCGCAAAATAAAGCGACACTAAAGCTGAAAACAACCTCGCAAGGGGTTGTTTTTTGCTACGCCAAACTCAGTCAAGCTTTTAAAAAAACGTATGATTCGCACGGCGACCCAAAAACCAATAAGTATAGCCATCAAGCATGGCCTTGTTACATAATTCGTCAGTATTGAGGGACGTAAAGGCAAAATTTTACATTTTGCCGCCGTAGGGGCGGAGCAATGTGGTAAAATCTAAGATTACCACATTGCGGAGCTCCCGAAATACTGCGAATTATGCAACAAGACATCAAGCATACCCTTGACTTTTTTTAAAATAAGCATTAACATAAAATATATAAAAGCGCGTGCAAAGTAAAAACAAAAGGAGATCTCATGCTAAATTTGCCAAACAGTACAGAATTCCTAAAAGATATCGGCGTTGGCAATGCCGACCAGGAAACGAAGAGCGAAATAATCGCCAAAATCGAATATTTAGCCAAAGAACGGCTCATTCTTAAAGTCTTAGAAAAACTTACCGAAGAACAAATCGCAGAGTTCAATAACATTGAAGACGAAGGGCAATCGGTGGCCTGGCTAGAAACTAAAATCCCCGAACTACCCTTTATGATAAGTGATATTTTTATGGATTTAAAAGATGAGATCATAGCGCAAAAAGTTAAAATAATGGAGCAGCAAAAATGAACGAACAACTCGGTAATAAAACGCAAGCTGGCGACGCTTCAGTGGATGCAGGACAATGGCAGAGAGTAATGGCAGAGCAGGGGGGAATTGGAGATGATGGGTCAAAAAAAGCAGAAAGTGAACACGATCTAAAGAAACAACGAGCGTTTAAGCGTGGGTGGGCAGGGATGATAAACTGGTATAAGAATCATCCTGACGAGATTGAAGATGTGATGTACGCGGGAGCCGAACATGATTTGGAGTGGTATCAGCAAAATTTCACAAACGACGCATACAGAACCGAACGCGCAAATCTTATCGAGGGGCGTTTGAAAAGAGAAAGAGAAGTGTCGGCCGAAATCCAATCGCAGGAATTGGTCGACTCTGAGACGGCGCTCCAGTTGGCAAGAGAAAGAATCAACCAGGAATATCAAGATTATATTGATGCAAAAAAACTAGCTAGCCAAGAAATACATGATCGAGAAGATAACGACGAAGAGAAACAGGCGATTAAGGAATTGCAGCTAGAACTAGCAAACAAGCAATTAAATAGTATTAGGGAACTGACTAGCGAAGAATCTCAAAAACTAAACGAAGCGTTAAAAAATGGCGACATTAATCAGGCGCAATATGACGCAAGATTTCAAACAATTCGCTATCATGTTCTCAAGCAAATCAAAAACCTGGGCGACCTATACCCAAGTTTCGCGAACAGCGAAGGGTTCAAAGAGGATTACGACAGAATTAGCAATGAGCTAGCAGAGATAGAGAATAGCTTCGCACCCCAACCACAGGAAGCGCCAGAGTCCGAAGAGGGAGATGAAGCAAAAGACGAAACGGACAACCCTGTTGCCGAGGAATCTGAAGATGCCGGCGCAGATGATGGGACAAACGCGGACCTTGTAGACGAAGAACAAGGGGCCGCCCCGGGCGTGGCCTCCGAGTATACAGATGAAGATGTCGATAAGCCAAAAGGCGACGACGAGGTGGGCAGTGAAGGATCTGACGAGGCAGGCGATAAAGGATCTGACATAAGCAATATCTGGGAGACATACTTTAAGAAAATGCGCAAAAAAACGACTACCGGAGCATCTTTGAATGATGGCGGAGGTAATAATAAAAAATCCGACCAAGACAACCCTAAGGATGGCTCTGAAGACGATCTTAAGGACGACCCTGAAGACAAAGGCCTAAGCGGCGATTCGGGCGGATCGCAAAGCGACGATCCTGACCTTAAAACCAAAGCAGACGTCATGCGAAAGAGAGACGAACTACCCAAGAAGTATTCCGAAGAGAAGATTAAGAAAAAAAGAGCAGAACTTCTTCGGCAAAACGAGGAGAGAAAACTCGAAAAAGCCAGGACAGAATTAGCCAAGCTATATGTCGAACAAAAAAGCATTTTTGCCAGCAAAGAAAAACGCAACGCGTATGAAGATGCTCTAGCTAAATTCAGCGAACAGATTACGGAGTATCTAGGAAATGAGGCTAAACGCCAAGAAGAGGAGCAACGGTCGCGCGACGATGCCGAAATCGCAAGAACATACCGTAATTGGGAGGCCGAAGGGAGAGATGCCGAGGCAATCGACAAGTTTCTAGAAAAGAAGCAAGAAGCCGCCGAAAGAAAACGCCAATCAGAAAAGGCCATAACTCTCGCGAGTGGCTACGCAGACGAGCGTATCGCTTTCGCCGAATCGGTAAAAAACGAGCTAAAAAGTAGACCCCTCTACAAAAAAGCCATCGGCAAACTCGGTAGCATATTCAGATTAGGCCGTCGTAGTGCCGATATTCTGTCGCAGAATCACAAACTGTGGCAGCCTGGACAACCTCAAGAAGAACCCGCCCAAATTCGTCCAGCCGAACCGGCCCAGCCAAACCCCCAATCGCCCCAGCAAGCCGTTGATTCCGGCACCCAGCAAGACCGAGACTGGTTTAATCGCAACGGCAATTCTGGACGTAGTATCAATGACCCATACGATAGCGCCGATGGCGCTGGGAGAGGCTTCGGAATAGATGACCAACCATCAAGCGATCCAAGTGCTGCCTAAAGCCTAAAAGCACCCACGCCATTATATATACCTTAAAACCGCAACCCATTCCCAAAAATTCTCGCTTATGATATAATGATACTAGTTACATAAGGAGTTATTTTCGTGAAAAAATCTAAGCAAAAAACTAATGCAGAAAAGCCTTGGCTGCAGTATTATGAAGAAGAGGGACTTCCTAGCCATATTGAATACCCGGACTGCTCAATGGTGGATATGATTATGCAATCGGCCGAAAGATGGCCGGACAACGTTGCTTATTCATATTATGGGCATAAGGTTACCTTCAAGAACTTTATCAGAAAAATCGAAAAAGCCGCTCGCGCTCTTAAGAACTACGGTGTCAAAGAGGGTGACCGGGTCACTATTTGTATGCCAAATACCCCAGAGGGGATTACTATGGTCTACGCTGTCAACATGGTCGGCGCCGTCTGCAATATGGTCCATCCGCTATCTTCAGAGAAAGAACTCGAGTATTTCATTAAAGTCGCAAATTCGAAATACGTTCTCGTTATTGACGCGGTTTTTGACAAAATCTACAAACTCCGCGATACTGCCGGTTTGGAAAGGATCATTGTGGTCCGCCCCAGCGACGGTCTGGGTTTTCTCAAGAAAAAACTCTACAATACGCTCCACATCAAAAAAGTTCGCCTCCCGGCCAACGATAGCCGCGTAGTTCTTTGGGAAGATTTTATCGCAAATTCCTATTTCTATCAGGGCAATTATCACGAAGAGCGTGGCGGGGAAGATCTGGCCGTTATTATGTATTCTGGAGGCACTACGGGCGCGCCTAAGGCCGTTATGCTTTCGAACCTTAATATCAACGCAGAATCAATCTGCGACGCCACTATGATACGCCAAGTCTCTCCAGGGGCAACTGTTCTTTCGATTTTACCGCTTTTTCACTGTTTTGGACTAGGTGTTTGTATTCACACTCCTCTCTGTAAAGGCATGGGCTGCATTTTAATACCTGCCTTTTCTCATAAGCAATTCGCCGACATCATCAAGAAAAACTCCCCCAATTTCATCGTCGGAGTTCCTACGTTATTCGAAGCGCTCATCAATACCAAGCTTAAAAGCGACGATTTGAGCTCTATCACCGCAGTGATTTGTGGCGGCGACGCCCTTAATCAGACCTTGCGCGATAAGGTAAATACCTATCTGGCGGAGCATGGCTCTAATGCTAAAATTCGCGTCGGTTACGGCCTTACTGAAGGCTCAGGCGCAGTATGTCTTTCCCCAGAAAACACTTTCGCAGACGGTATTATCGGCGTGCCATTCCCAGATATGGACTTCAAAATCGTCAAAAACGGTACTTTTAAGGCTCTTCCAGCCGGCGAAGAAGGCGAGATTTGTCTTTCTGGCCCATTAGTTATGATGGGCTATCTTGGCGACGAAGTCGAAACCGCCCAGACTCTTCAGCTCCATGACGACGGCAAGGTCTGGCTTCATACCGGCGATCTCGGCCGTCTCGGCGAAGATGGACTTCTCTATTTTGCGCAGCGCTTGAAACGTATGATTGTCTCTAGCGGATACAATATTTACCCAACTCACCTCGAATCTGTCATTAACTCTCACGAAGCGGTACTGACCTCTATTGTTATAGGCATTGACCATCCTTACAAGGGTCAGGTTCCGAAGGCCTTTATCGTCCTGAAGCCAGGTTATAAGGCTGGCCGTCGTATCGAGCGCGAAATCAGGGAGCTTCTAGAGCGAAACGTCCCAATATACGCTCTGCCAGCTGCCTACGAATTTCGCGATAAATTACCTACCACGAAGATTGGCAAGGTTGCCTTCCGCGAGCTCGAAAAAGAAGAAAAAGCCAAGTAGATAGCATAGGGTAGGCAGAGGGGTTTATCTCTCTGCCCCCAGAGGGGGATTAAAAGTACCTATTTTTGCTAGCGCCTGGATACCTCAGTTAAATAGCATTGAACAATTTTTTTATCCCCAATAATTTAAGCGTACTCTAATCCTTAGTCTTAGAGATTTTTGTTTTAAGAACCGATTTTTTCGCCATTTTGGAAAGTATTTCTTCAGCATCTTTCTAGAACGTGCAAAACCTGGCCGCCCCTCAGGGAATTGCGCAAAATCTTTCGCTGAATCAATTAGTAAGTTCCAAATGAAGAACCATTCTAGCTCGTCGTGATACAATTTTGCCGCCCTAGCCTTCTGAAAACGCCCATAAAGCCCTTCCAGTGCCGGAAAGATATCATAAGCGCTTTCGTCCCAAGAATGCCTGTGAAGCACCGAATTTTGCGTCTGACGATAAAAATACAGCGGAGCATCAACAGCCGCGAATTTATCCGTGTAGAGAATCAATGCAGACATTAACTCCATATCTTCATGTATCCGTCCCTCCTGAAAGTGAAAGTTATTTTTTCTCCACCAATCGCGCCGAATTAAGACTTGCCATGGCCCCATCCCATATCGTACAAACTTACTCTTGTAATCTTTCTCGGAAGGCAGTACAGGCGCCAAAATCTTTTTATGCCCATCCGCCTTGACTCCGCCGTCATATACCCTTTTTGCCCCCATCATTACCAAATCGGCCTCAGTTTTATCGGCTTCTCTTAGCAGTTTCGAAACCGCATCTTTAGAAATCCAGTCATCCGCATCAACGAACCAAATGTATTCGCCTTTTGCTCGCGCGGCACCATAATTCTTGGCGGCCGCAGCCCCAGGGGTATGGCAGTGTAATATTTTTATGATTTCTGGAGCATTTGCCATCAGCTTTTTGGCTACCGCCAGGGAATTATCGTTCGAATCATTATCGACAAGCAGTATTTCGCCCTCTATGCCCGAAAGCGCCTGCAAAATAGATTCGACGCATCTTGCCAGGTATTTTTCGGCATTATAGACCGGTACAATAATCGATATTTTTAGCATATTTCTCTAGTTATTTAACATTGTTTGAACTAAATAAATTACGGCGAAACTCTTAAGCCCACAAAGCACGTCGGATTTCTTCCGTACTATGATTATACCATCTTATGATATAATAAAGCTATGATTTGGAAAATTCTTATCGTGCTTTTGATTTCTATGGTTCCTTTAATTGAGCTGCGTGGTGCCATCCCGATTGCGGTCGGCATGGATTTAGGCCTTCCGGAATGGTTAGTCCTCATCATTGCTATTATCGGCAATATACTCCCCGTTCCAGTCATCTATTTCTTCGCTCGTAAAGTTCTAGAGTGGGGCGCCAAAGTCAAGTGGAAGCCTCTTAGGCAATTTTGCAACTTTTGTCTCAAAAAAGGCCAAAAAGGCGGCGAAAAACTTCTTAAAAAAGCCGGCAAATCTGGCACTTACTTTGCGCTTTTTCTCTTTGTTGCTGTCCCCATCCCCGGCACCGGTGCCTGGACTGGTACGCTCGCTGCCAGCATCTTAAATCTCGATTTCAAAAAAACCATGCTTGCTATTTCTGCCGGCGTCTTAACTGCTGGACTTATTATGCTTGCGGTTTCTCTCGGGCTCTTCAAGCTTCTTTTTGGCATTTAAATCCTCCATTGCTAACATAAGCCCATGCGATAGCCGTTTATGGATGGCCAAATCAGTCCACGACGATAGCCGTACATTTAAACCGATTTTAAGCTTCATTCGTTATCATTAAAGCATAAACGAAAGGAAAGATGATGAATTACAATAAACCGAGAAAAGAACACAGGTATTTCAATTACACAATTTAAATATATGCTATAATATATCCATAAGGAGAAAAAATGGCTACAAAAAAATCAAAAACAACCAACAAAACCTCAAAATCATCAAAATACAACGCGAAGCACATATTTTGTCATCCTTCGACTTGGATCGCGGCTACCCTGGCTCTAGCTCTACTTGTCGTTTATGGCGTCTCAATGTATGGTTTCAAGCATGTTGATACTAAAACCGATCTCGAAATTGCAAAACTTGAGCTCTTTGATTCTCTTATTCAGGATAGCCTTAGTGCCGTTCAAGTCAATTCCGAAAAACCTTCTATAAACAAAGCTACTGGTTACGGCGTTTCTGATGAAGATGGTACTTTTTACGTTACTTTTGACTACACCACTTATAATATCGACGAAGAGCAGAATGCTACCCCGGACGAAACCAAGCACGCCATCATGTATTTCTGGAAAGACAAAGAACGTGGCACTTATTCGCACGCTTTCTCCTATCATGACGACGATTATCATCCCGGTGGCACTTACGTAAAGCTCGAAAACTAGAAAAAGGCCCGAGATTTTCTCGGGCCAGAAGATACTGTCAATAAACATAAACCGGCGTTCCGTAATCAGTGTTATTGTAGACAATCTCCGCAAACCAACACGGTACGTTCACGCACCCATGAGAGCCACCGCCCTGATAGATAGTCCCACCGTACTCGCTCCGCCAAGCATCCGCATCATGGATTGCAATTCCGTCATTAAAAAAGGTCGCATAGGCCGAGTAGTAAACGTCCATCATGTAGAAGTCGCTCCGTTTATACCAGACGTTATAAAGTCCGGTAGGTGTCGGCGAGCTATATGTATCGCCAGTGACACAATCCGTATCGGCAATCACATCACCGTCTACGCAAGCATAAGCATGCTGATTGTCGATATCAACAATCATGATTGTCCCATATTCATCAGCATACTCCGCTACGGTGTCCGGTATCCAGACTGAAGCATTTTCTTCGGTCTCGGCCGCCAATGTTGGCCCGGGCAAATTTAAAGTGAACAGCACCCAGGCTAAAACTACCGCCAGTTTCATAAAAACACCCCCTTCATCATTAGTAAAGAACAACAGTACCTCTTATCATTATATCATATTCCTGCAGAAAATACAAATCGCCCCAGACTGCCTAATCTCCCGCCCCAGACACTCCATGTCTAATTGCCATGATTTTATATGCTAAAATATTAATAAGAATATAGGAAAGGAATAAAAATGTACGATAATGATTTTGAAAAATACCCCAGCGGCAACGCAGAAGTAGCCGGCAACTCAGTCCCGCCGGAGCAGGATTTTGACAAAAGCTTCGAAACGGGAGTTCCTGAATTTGCCGGGAATCAATTTGGCACCGCTAATGAAAGTAATAGATTCTATGGCGAAACTGTCAGTAATGATGAGTCTGCCGCCACTAGAAATATCAGAGATCAATTTCGGACACAATACTCTATGCCTAAAACCGAAAAAAGATCGCGCGAAAGCTTTATTAAGGCTCTTGCCGATATGAAAGAACTAATCTCTGAAGTAGAAGGTGCCGATCCTCGCTATGCAAACCTTCGCCAAGCTGCTCGTGCTTCCGAAAAAGGCTATTTTGAGTACGCAGTGAAGGATTATGGCCTTCGTGGTCTTACAGACCTCTTTTCGGTACTCTCTCGGCAAAAGGCCGAAAAGCCTAACGACGCCCCCGAAGCCGATTCCCATGCCATAGTGATGTAAATAAATGATTTTACTGTCACCTTTAGGCAAAACCCGCGTAATTATGCTATAATATAACCATAACGGAGAAATGCTAAATGGGCTTATTTGGATTCAATAGAAACAAAGCAAACAAAGCTGAAAATCTCGAAAATACATCATCTCAACAATGGGACAACCTTCAACATGAAGTCCCCTTCAGGGGTTCAGCTCAGGGCTCACAAAGATACGGCGCCTATTCTCCAGATGCTTTAGCCAAAAGCGCTCGCGCCGACATTGACCAGCAGGCCGATAATATCCGCAAACTGCAGGAGTTGAACGCTAAACTAAAAGCCCTATCTAAGCCATCAAGCAAGCACTAGTTCTTCGATTCTCGCCCAGTCTCTCTGGAGCAGTCGAATTATTCAAGATTAAAACCGCCCGAGAGGGTATTTTCTTCTTGTGAAGTGCATCTACCTGATGAGCGAACAAGAAAAAATGCCCTATTCGGGCGGTTTTAACTTGAATGGCTCCCGGGGCCGGGCTCGAACCGGCAACCTCGAAGTTAACAGCTTCTTGCTCCACCATTGAGCTACCCGGGA
>JAFWHP010000028.1 GCA_017515125.1 Candidatus Saccharimonadota bacterium
ATCCAGTTGCTGCTGGTAGTACAATCATTAGTGGTAAGGCAATAGGAATATCCCCAACTATTATCGCTAAAGCTACTTAGGGTTGCTTGGTTTGAGGTTAGACTTGTGAAGGTGTAGTTATTATTGACTGTATTAGTGAGGTTAGTGTTATGATTAGCGCTAGTAGTATTACTATCTCCTGCCGTAGCGGAAAGGTAATAACCATGAGAAGCATTGGTATTAACATTTATAGTGATAATACTACTATCAGCATAGGAACCTGGGGCTAGATCATCAATAACAAGATTGGTGGAAGAAAGCGAAATGCCTATAGTAGGGTTAATGGTAAAGTCTATATTGGATTCGTTGTTATAAGTTAAAGCAGAAACGTTATTGGCTAGTTGAAATAGTATGCTTAAATATATTATTGTTATGGTTGACGGTATATATAATATATAGCGTAAGTTTAGATTTAAACGGAGATTTGATTTTAAATTATTTCTAATTATTTTTGCCCACATGGTTACCTCGCTTGGTTGTTAGTATTAATCCCTAGCGGCGCCATTTAGGCATATGATTAAAAAGGCGCCACTAGGTGGAACGCACAAACCAGTAACCGATAGTCACAGACCTGCGCCCTAATGACGCCTATATTAAGTCTGTGTTTGTTCGGTTGAAAATGACTTTTTTAAATTAATGATTTGTGCGTTCCGTCTTTGATTATAGCATGGATGGCTCGTTTTTCCAAGCGTTCTAGCGAATGTAGTATAATTGCAAAAATGTGGGTATGATTATGCTTAAATCATAATTTGGGAGGAGGAAGTCCGGTTATTCCATAAACTAAGGACTTCCTTCTCCCCATCCGTATTTCTTTTTCGCTTCTTTTTTCTTTGTGGAAAACTAAAAAGTGAGCCAGCTAGGCTCACTTTCATATAAATAAAAATGGCACCGCAAGGCCGTAATCATCCAATAGTTTTATCGAAACTCGATTCAACTTTGAACACCTTGTGATGCCGTTTAAAAAGTTGAACCGTTTTCTTATAAAAAAGTTCCGATAAAATATTGAATGATTACGCTTTCATTGTAACACACTATCGTTGAATTTGTCAATTGATGCAAAACGTGCTAAAATTAACATAAGGAAGAAAGGATAATTTATTATGGCGAAGATTAATAGGCGTTATATTGATAAGCATTGGATGGTATTTCTGGTACGAGGGGCGATTGCGGCGGCGTTTGGCTGCTTTGCGTTGTTTCGTGGATCGGCGAATATCGAGGACACTGTTGCCGTAGTGAGTGTATTCTTGTTATTTATCGGAATTGTTGATTCTTTTGGAGCATTATATAGTTCCACTAAGAAACGTGGGTGGGTCAATTCAATCATAGATGCAGCTATCGATATTCTAGCGGCGCTAATGCTACTTTTCTTCGCACGTAATGATTTGACTAACAGTGTTTTAGTAATCTCGATTTACACAATTGCGTCTGGGCTGGTCGATATTTTTCATGGCTTTCTCTCTACCGTCGATCCAACTGATAGATTCATTAGGATTTTGGCGGGGATTTGCGGATGCGTAATCGGGACTGCCATATTAAACGCGGGAGATTTCGAGATGACGACCTTCATAAGATTCTTTGGCGCATATATGCTTATTGTAGGTGTAACCAGTTTGATTTACGGTGTCCACAATCAATCTCAAGAAGTCGAGGATAAAGTTGCACGAAAATCAATATTTAAGTCTAAAAAACGCACCAAAAGATAACCGTATCAACAACCTGGAATTGCCGTAGATAATTTAGAAGCGCAGAAAAATACATAGCGCGAGCCGCCAGAGTTGGGGTTTTGCTTTTTTGAATTATATGATATAATAAAGTCTCAAGGAGAACTTATGAAAGCAATTATAACTGATGCGGGGTTTGCGAGCCGCTATCTACCTATCACAAAAACTATTCCGAAGGCCATGATTCCTATTGGTGCGAAACCAGTGATGCAACTTTGCGTTGAGGAGTGCGCTGAGGCAGGAATTGATGAAATAATTATCGTCGCCACTCCCGGCACAAAAGGAAGAGAGATATATGACGATTATTTCCATAATCCAGCAGAAAATGTAAAAAGCTTACTAGAGAAGCAGGGCAAGGCGGAACGTTTTGAGCCAGTAAAAGAGATTTTAAACTTTCCGAAAATTACAGTTATCGAGCAAGATCCGTCATTACCTTACGGAAATGGTTCGCCGATAGTATCTGCTAAGAATTTCGTCAAGGATGATGAGGCCTTTGTGGTACTCTATTCGGACGATTTAATATTGGGCGAGGGCGACGTGAAGACACTCATTACGGAATACCAGGCTCATCCCGAAGCAAAGGCAGTCATAGCCGCGCAGGAAATGCCAGAAGAGGTCTGGAATAAATACGGAATGATTGCGCTGAAGGAAAATGGTACACTCAGTCATATTGTAGAGAAGCCAAAAACACCAGAGCTTAGCCCGAGTAATCTAACGTCTTATGGGCGATACTTGTTGACACCTGAGGTGTTTGATTATCTTGTGCCTTCCAATACCGGACTAGATGGTGAGCTTTGGACCGTGGACGCAATAACAAAATTAGCAGAACATGGTGATGTTTTAGTGGCTAGGAGCCGGGGGAAATGGATTACAACTGGCGATCCGAAAAATTATTTCCTTGCGCATCTTGAATATGCTTTAAATCATACTGATTATGCTAGTGATATAATCGAGATGGTGTATAATAAAACTAAGGAGGAATAATAAATGAATGTTGCGGAGTGGATATTAGTCGCAATACTAAGTATTACTTTACTAGTTTTTCTAGTAGTAGGAATTATCTTAATCATCAAGCTGATGTCGCTAAGTGATGAGATAAAAAATGTAGTAATTGAGAGCCAGGACATCGCAAAAAATGCGAATGGCATTGTCTCCAATGTGAAAGGCATGACTTCGATCGGTGGGACGGTAGAAATGTTCGTCGATAAGTATATTAATCCCAAATTGAAGGAAAAAGTTAAAGAAGCCAAAAAGGAGGAAAAAAATGGCGGAAAATAACGAAAAAAGCAAAAAGGGTGGTGCAGGAAAGTTTTTCTTAGGCGCGTTACTCGGCGCAGTGGCTGGGGCAATAGCGGGAAAGGCCGTTTCGGCAAAGTTCAAAAAGCTCGAGGATGACGAGGATTTTGACGATTGCGATAACGAGCTCGATTGCGGTGGCGAATGTAGGCACTGCAAGGAAAAAGATGAAAAAATTGCTAAGTTAAAGAACGAGAAAAAAGTCGCCGAAAAGAAGGTAGAAAAAACCGAAGAAAAGATTGAGAAAAAAGAACCGGCAAAAGAAGCAGATAAGGAATAATTTGTTAAATTCTTTCAAATAGCCCCGACTGGGGCTATTTTGGTGTATAATGTTAATATGACAGTGGAGTTGAAACCGAGTGACTTTGTGCATTTGCATAATCATACGCACTATTCGCTTCTTGACGGGCTGACGAAAATTCCGGAATTAGTGCAATACGTAAAAGAACAGGGGATGGAGGCTGTTGCAGTTACAGACCACGGAACGATGTCTGGGTTAGTAGAACTTTACAAAGAGTGTAATGATGCTGGCATTAAACCGCTACTTGGACTCGAATCTTACGTTGCGGCACGCAAAAAAACCGACAAGGACCCGACACACGACAAACAACGATTTCACATTACCCTTATTGCAATGAACAATAAAGGCTACGAAAATCTTTGTCGGATTATGTCGGCGGCAGAGATAGATGGAAAGTATTATAAACCGCGGACCGATCATGAAGATTTAGAAAAATACAGCGAAGGAGTGATTTGTCTGTCTGGATGTATGGGGTCGGAGATTTCGGAGGCGATTCGAGCAGGAGACGATGAGAGGGCTCTTGAACTGATTGACTGGTATCGGAATGTTTACAAAGACCGATTCTATCTCGAGATGCAAGACCATGGGCATCCAAAATCGACAACTCATTCGGCGGAGCAGAAAAAAATTAACGACTGGCATATGGCGCATGCGGAGGAACTTGGATTACCGCTCGTCGTGACTTGTGATGCGCACTATTTAAAGAAGGAGGATCAGGACGCGCACGAAGTGTTGCTCTGTATCGGGACGGCGGGAAATTTGTCGGACAAAAACCGTTTTTCGCTAAAAGATTACGATTTGCACGTCATACCGGCAGAGGAAATAATTGAGCATTGGCAGGACACTTGCCCGGAAGCAGTATTGAATACAAAAAGGATTGCAGAAAGATGCAATGTTGATTTGCAATTGGGGCGAATTCTGATTCCAAAGTTTCCAATTCCCACTGAAGAAGACGAAAAAACATATCTAGATAGATTGGTATTCCAGGGGTTAGTTTATCGATACGGAGGCAAGACCCTGCAAGAGGCCTCCGAAATACCAGTGCCAGAATGTCGGAAGATTCTAGAAGAAGCAGATAAGGAGCGGGACGAAACTCATAAAGTATTACCAAGAATCGATTACGAACTTTCAGTAGTGGATAAAATGGGATATAATGGCTACTTTTTGATTGTGCAAGACTTTATCAACTGGGGAAAATCACAACGTATTGTGTATGGGCCTGGGCGAGGCTCGGCGGCGGGTTCAATTCTTGCTTATGCGCTTCGTATTACAGAGCTTGATCCGTTAAAATATGATTTGCTTTTTGAGCGATTTTTGAATCCAGATCGTATTTCAATGCCCGATATCGATACGGATATTCAGGATACGCGCCGAGATGAGGTAATTCAATACTGTTCTGATAAATATGGATTTGACAGGGTGTCAAATATTGCAACTTTTGGTAAAATGATGGCGAAGAACGCGGTGCGAGATGTAGCGAGAGTACTCGAAGTCCCGTATGCGGAAGCGGATAGACTAGCAAAAATGGTACCAGATCCCGTAATGGGGCATCATGTGAAGCTGGCGGATGCAATCAAGGATGTGCCGGATTTGAAGCAAGAATACGAAACCAACCCCACGTCAAAAGAAGTAATTGACTTTGCGTCGCGACTTGAGGGAACAATTCGAAACCATGGCGTACATGCTTGTGGGGTGATTATCGCACCAGATGATTTGGTCAAATTCCTACCGCTTGAGGTTTCGGCGAAAGGACCAATCGCTGCCCAATTCCCAATGGGGCAGGTCGAAGAAATTGGCCTTCTTAAAATGGACTTCTTGGGGCTATCGAATTTATCCGTTATCAACAATGCGCTCCGGATGATTCGAAAGGTTTACAACAACGATATAGATATGTATTCGTTACCGCTGGATGACGAAAAGACCTACGAGCTATTGCAACGAGCCGAAACGACTGGCGTGTTCCAGCTAGAATCGGCAGGAATGAAACGATATTTGCGCGACCTCAAGGCATCTTCGTTCGAAGATATTATCGCGATGGTAGCCCTGTACCGTCCTGGGCCAATGCAATTTATTGACTCTTTTATCAAGCGTAAGCATGGCGAGGAACCAATTACTTATCTGCATCCAGGACTAGAAAATTCTTTGAAAAACACTTATGGTATTATGATTTACCAGGAGCAGTTTATGCAGATCAGTAAGGAATGGTGCGGATTTACTGGTGGTCAGGCGGATACTTTGCGCAAGGCGGTAGGGAAGAAGAAGATTGACATGATGAAGAAAGTGAAGCCGCAATTTATCGAAGGGGCAGTAAAAATTGGTGGAGCGACAGAGGAAATTGCGGAAACTTTTTGGGCCCAGCTACTTGACTTCGCAAATTATTGTTTCAACAAATCGCATGCAGCGTGTTATGCGCTCGTCGCCTACTGGACAGCCTACCTGAAGGCACATTATCCTGATGCTTTTATGGCGGCTTTAATGACGGCGGATATGCGGTGGACCGACAGGCTAGCGATTGAGATTGCCGAATGTAAACGGATGGGGATTAAAGTACTTGGGCCAGATATTAATCAGTCTTACGGAGATTTCGGGATTGTTGGCGGAGAAAAGACAATTCGTTTTGGGCTATCTGGCGTAAAGGGAATTGGTAAAGCCTTAATTGAAGAATACGTAATCCCAGAGCGAGATGCCAACGGCCCATTTAAGTCCGTCTGTGATTTTGCGAAACGAGTTGATTCGACAAAGTTCAACAAAAAAGCATGGGAGAGCGCAATTAAAACAGGTGCGTTTGACAGCTTTGGCTATACGAGATCGGATTTGCTTTATAATCTCGAGGCGATTCAGGCGTATGGTGCAAAAATTCAAAAGGATGTCGGGTCGGGGCAAACGGATTTGTTTGGAATGATGGGCGAGGTGGGAGCAGTACCAGAAGTCGAGATTAAACCGGCGCCAGTACAGCATCCAGAGAAGGAAATGTTACTTTGGGAACGAGATTTGATGGGACTATATCTATCGGCGCACCCTTTGGATAAATACGATACTTATTTCGAAGAGCAAACTCATCCAATGTCTTTAGTCACTGCAGAGAATGACGGGAAGATGGTAACAATTGGCGGGATTATTACGGCGGTACGAACGATTCTGACGAAGAAAGGCGATAAAATGGCATTTATTAAAATGGAAAACAAGTCAAGCGAAATTGAGTTTATCGTATTTCCGTCGGTGTTTGCAGAACATGGTGCGAAATTGGTTGTAGATAATGTAGTACGAGTGAAGGGCAGAGTAAACGCTAGAGATAAGGAAGGAAACTTGACTTCGGACGTCAAATTACTCGCGGAAGTGGTCGAATTGGTGTCGGATGAAGTGCTGGATTCGTATCAGTCTACCGGCACTAAGCTAGCGGCGCCAGTTGCGGCACCCTCCGCGGGACGAGGAAGAGGAAGGAGTCGCTCTTCGGCGGAGCGAGTCTATAATGGGGACGGCACTTCTGGCGGAGCGAGCAACGGAGCACGCAAGTCTGCTCCGAAAGGCGACGTAATTGATACGCCGCACGTATTAAAAGAGCCGCCAAAGGATCCAAGAAAAGAGAAATTGTATCTTTTAATTGAAGATATGAATGATACGGAAAAACTAACAGCAATTCGAAGGCTGGCCGATTTGAATCTCGGGATGCAAGAAGTTATACTGGTAATTCGCGAAAACGGAAATAAGCGAGCGCTGAGAATGCCGTTTCGAGTTGATGTTTCGCCAGATTTACTAGGGAAACTAAAAGAACTGCTGGGAGAAAACTGCGTAAAAGCGTGCTAGTGGAGCGGATCGGTTCTAAGTTTTGTCGTAGATTTTCAGGAGCATAATTAATAATATAATATAGGAAAATTGGCAAGCACTGGCGTTACCTAACGGTTGCGAGCAGAGATTGTTTTTAGCTGTTCCGCTTTGCCTTCGCGCTCGAGTTGGCTTAAGGATTTTATTGTTTCGATTAGTCCCTTGTATTTGGGATCCTGACGACAGTAAACGTCGGAGACGATATTGTATATTCTCATTCTTAATGCACCCATCCGGTGAACCTTTTCTTGGTGAGGCAGGTCGGAATTCCAAATGTCATTAATCTTTTTCTGTAACTCTTTTCTCTTCCCCCGCGCAGCCACAACTGCCTTATCGTCATCCGAAAGGACGCCGTTTTTCGAGAAACGCCCCATTCTGCTAATCTCGAGAGGGCACTGATCAGCTGCGCGAGCGAGGGCGGGGCAGAGTTTTTTGTCGATATATTGCAGTTTAGTTCTAGCCTCATCAATGATCATATTGTCTCTGCCGTTTAGGTCCGGAAGCATGGCAAGGGAGAGCTTAGTTTGCTCGAAAATTTCCGAAATAACCATGAAACGCGCTTTGCTGTTAAAACGCCTCAGGTATTTTCTCGCATCTTCCAATCTATCTTCTTTCGGATTTCCTTGAGCATCTCTAGTTAAATAATCGTAGTGATGCTTATAGTTTCTCGCGGTTTCCTCATCTATATTCATAGTAATGCAATAATGCGGGACGTTAGATATATGTGGAAGAAGAGTGCCATCTTTTAGGTAAGCGTAGTCTAGCTCGGAAAAGCCAAAAGGGAGTTCTATATTATCTTTGTTAGTTGTTTTAAGGATTTTCTCCCTGAACTTCGTATCGTCCAGAGTAATGTCGAAGCCCATGAAAGTTTCGTTCTCGCCATCCGGATCACTTATGCATACTGCGCTATCTATACGGTTGACAACATCATCATAATCTACCCCATTGACGCCAGCGGCGTAGACTGGAGATACATTAAATGCTGCCCGACCAGTAAGACCAGGAACATTGCCTAACCACTGGTCGTCTACAAAACCATGCGTGGCAATTTTTTCGAATTGCCGGGCATTAAAACTTTTTGGACTAAAATCCTTTCTTCTTTCGATCAGGTATCGCTTGTCCCGCTCAACCTGATTGTTGTTGCGCACAGCTTTAAAATCGTCAAGTGACATTCTCTTCTTTACGAGCGCGGCATGACCGAGCTTCTGCAACGTATCGTCCTTGGATTGGTCTGCATTTTTGTTTTCTTGATTATTATTTATTTTTTCCATTATAATCTCCTATCATCATTATAGCATAAAAAAGCCTCTCCGGAGAGAGGCGAGGCCAGTAGTGTCAGGCAGGGGCATAAAACCCCTCTTTGTCTTTGATGCGGTGGTCGAAGAAGAATTTAATTATAGCGTTCTTCATCGAGTCGCTAGTGAAATGTGTCAAGGTTGGGTTGAGAAGCATTGCGAGTACGCCATGATGATATTTCGTAAAGTCGGCGACGACTGCGCCGTTGGTACTTTCTTGCAAAAGAGAGACAAACCCTTCCATTTCTCTTTTGCAAACCCTGAAGTACTTCGGGTTGAAGAGAAAGATGGTCAGGTTTTCGCTGACTTCCTCGACTCGGAAGTCACTTCTCCCCTCCAACTTATACTCCTTATATTCCTTTATCATAAATAATGCCCTCCTTTTTTGCAGTTTTAGGCCTTTTCGGTCTTTTTGCAACTACAAGCTACTGGTTTTAGCGTTGAAACTATTTGAGCTTTCCGCTCATGAATAGTGTCAAAACTTAAGTGACAATGTGCCTGCCGTCCTCCTTTAAACGGCATAATAGTTCTATTATATCATACTTTTGCTTTTTTGTCTAGATACTTGTTAAAAAAGTTGCTAGGTAGGGGACTTGGGGTTTAGTATGATATAATAGAGGTATGAAAAAGAAGCAAGTATCAGATATGGTGACAGTAAATCGACGAGCGAAGTTCGACTACATTCTGGGCGACGAATTGACCTGCGGGATGGCTTTGGCGGGACCAGAGGTACGACAAATACGGGATCATCATGTGCAGTTGAAGGGATCTTTTGTGACCCTGAGAGAGGGAGAGTTGTGGTTAAATAATCTGACGCTTGGGGCAGATACGGCGAGAAACATAAAACTACTCGCGACACGAAAACAGATTGCGGGGCTAGAGCGCGAGAAAGTAGCGGGTTCGACAATCGTACCAGTAAGGCTGCTCGGAGGTTCGCGGCATATCAAACTGGTAATTGCGGTAGGACGTGGTAAGAAGAAATATGATAAACGAGAAACGATCAAGAAGCGAGATATTGAGCGGGGGAGATATGCTTAGAGATTCATTGGTTTTTAGGGAATGGTCTGTAGATTCGGAAAGGTAGGTGGAGATGCTTAAGATTTTTTCGTGGAATGTGAATGGTCTCCGGGCAGTAATACGGAAAGGGGCCTTACAAAAGTTTGTCGAGCAATATACGCCGGATATTCTGTGCCTGCAGGAAACAAAAGCGAAACAAGGTCAGGCAGAGGTAGATTTGCCAGAATACGAAGAACTCTGGAATTCGGCAGAGCGACCGGGGTATGCCGGGACGGCGATTTTTACTCGAATAAAACCGCTATCGGTAAAGTATGATTTGCCCTCTGAGGTCGAGATGGTAGATGGATATGGGGACCCTTTGAGTGAGGGGAGAGTTTTAACGGCGGAGTTTCCTGAGTTTTTCCTTGTTAATGTATATACGCCTAATTCTAAATCGAGGCTAGAAAGATTGTCGCTTCGCGCCGAGAAATGGGATGCGGAGTTTTTGAAATACTTGAAAATGCTAGAGGTAGCAAAACCGGTAGTGGTTTGCGGGGATTTTAACGCGGCACATGAGGAGATTGACCTGGCGCGGCCTGCATCCAACCACCATTCGGCAGGGTTTACGGATGAGGAACGGCAGGGAATTACAAATTTAGTGTCCGCTGGATTCGTGGACACTTTTCGGGCTTTACACCCAGAGGAGGTGCGATACACTTGGTGGTCGCATTGGGGCCAAGCGCGAGCAAATAATGTTGGGTGGAGGATTGATTATTTCTTTGTATCTTCTAGGTTATTACCGCGGGTTGTTGAGGCGGAAATATACGAGAGTGTTTTAGGATCAGATCATTGCCCGATAAGCATCGGGATTGAGTAGGATCATTCTACTTTCTGTTGATGTAAAATTGGTTTTGCTTAGTTTTAGCAATTGGATTTGGGTCGAATTATTAAGAGACTTTCGAAGGCTTTGTTGCATAATTCGCAGTATTTCGGGAGCTACGAATTATGTAACAAGGCCCTTTCGAAATGCTTACCCACTTCACGATTAAATGTCGTTTCGTCTGATATAATGGGAGTAGAAGATTATTAATAACGGAGCGTTTAGTGGAGTATTTTGAGAAACTAGAGAAGAATCCGTACGAGGATTTGAGATGGAACATTCCGGAGCGGAAGCAGGGAACGGTTAACATAATCGGCGGGAATGCGCAGAGGTTTCGGGATGAGGTGAAGATCGCAGAGTTTTTGGAGCGGGAATACCCGGTTGAGATGGCGCGGTTGGTTTTGCCAGAGGCTTTGCGCGGGAAACTGCCGGAGCTGCCGAATATTTCTTTTTTGCCAGCGACAGAGTCTGGGGGGTTCGGCGAGAGTCAGGAGCTGGTTGACGTATTCGGAATGGGGGATTTTAATCTGATTTTAGGGGATTTGTCGCGGAATAGTGTGACCGGGAAGGCGGTAGCGAGCGCGTGTATTTCTTCCGAAAAAATGACCCTGGTTACACGAGATGCGATTGATTTACTGGCAGAGAATCGGCCGGAGAGGTGGCTGATGAATGAAAATTTGATTCTGATGGGGTCGGTAATGCAACTAATGAAACTGCTGCGAGCGGTGTACTATCCGAAAATGTTGCTGGCGTCACAGTCTTTAGTGCAGGTATCCGAAGTACTACATAAGTTTACTTTGAGCTATCCAATTGCGATAGTGACCTTGCATAATGGGCAGATTTTGGTCGCAAAAGACGGGATGGTTAAAGCAGTAGAGCTTGCTAAATCAGGATATATGCCGATAATGTTTTGGGGTGGAGAATTAGCGGCAAAAATCGTCGCCATGAATCTATTTAATCCGAGTCAGTTTATTCCGGCGACGGTGTGTGGGATTTGGGGATAATGATTTATCTTAGGCGGATCCTGTCGGACCCGCCAGGTCCGCCGCGCTCACACATGCTGAATATTATTTATCCCAGTCGAAACCTTCGCCGTAGTGGCCGTAGCGGGCGGTTTTTTCGTAGATTGGGCGCTTTAAGTCGAGGAATTTAATAATACCATTCGGAGTGAGGTCGTAGCCTGTGATTTCTTCGGGTCTACCGTCTATGATGACGGTTTTCTCGAGAGGCTCAGCATAACCGATAGCGTAGGCGAGGCGAACAAGGACTTCTTTCGCGTGGCGTTTTCTCAGATAATCGACGGCGATTTTGCGCGCCATGTAAGCGGCGGAGCGGTCAACCTTTGAAGGATCTTTGCCAGAGTAGCAACCGCCGCCGATAGCGACGCGAGGGCCGTAGTTGTCGACGATTAGTTTACGACCAGTAAGGCCAGTATCAGCATCAAAGCCGCCTTGACTCCAGTCGCCGGCGGGGTTGATGTGGAGCTTGATAGAGGACTCCGAATCATCTTCCTCGGACACACTCGAGGCCGTTCGGCCAAGCTTACGGTCCTCGGAAGACGATTTCGAAATCCCCTGAAGACGATTCTCCTCGATGAACTCACGGACGAGTTGTTCGAGTTCTGGTTTTTTGACATTTTGGAAACTCGCTACAATAGAGCTAATGGAGCCATCTGGAGCGATAGTGATCTGAGTCTTGCCGTCATAAGGATACTTATCGTAGATATATTGATTGAGGCGGCGGGCGAGGACTACTTCTCTTGGTAGCATCTCGGGGGTTTCGTCGCAGGCGTAGCCAATCATAATACCCTGATCGCCGGCGCCGCCGGTGTCGACACCTTGGGCGATTTCGGGGGATTGTTTGACGATTTTGGTATGAACCTCGAGGTCGTCGCCGGCTATGCGCTTGACGATTTGCTCGATGTTAATATCCTCGGCGGTACTGGTTATTTCGCCAGTGACAAAAACCACGCCATGACCGCCACAGACTTCGGCAGCAACCCGCGCGTTCGGATCCTTTTCTAGAAACGCATCCAAAATCGCATCACTGATTTGGTCGCATAGTTTGTCTGGGTGTTTCGGAGAAACGCTCTCCGCAGTTTTGTAGAACATATCTTTCCTTTCTGGTCGGATTTACCACCTTGGCTTTGCTAGGTTGGCAGGAGGTCGACGGGCCGCTCCCTCGCTCCTTCTTGATATTAAATTGTTAATAAGATTATTATACATGGTGAGGCGGGTGCGGTCAACTGCTAGAAAGCTACACAATTCGCGCATTTCGGGAGCTTTTCGCTATCGCGCGAGTTCGTCATCCGAATTTGGTTCGATAATGCGACGAGAGCGGAGCTCGGCAAAATATGCCGTGCGGCGGATGGCGGTATCGTGACCATGAAGCGCAGCGTAGGGCGCAAACTGGGCAGCGCGCATCTCTTTCGACATGCGAGGATGGCGTTTTGGTTCGTAATGCGGATGATTAATGATTGCGTCGTATTTCATTTGGCTCCTTTTGGCAGTTTCTGGACGGGTCCTGCCGGATTTTTCCTTCCCACAGCTCCACCCTTCGGGCGCTCTGCGGGAGCCCTCCCAAATCCGTTACCCGCCCAAGCATTATCACTAATTTCGCCAGCTCGATGGCCCCCAATCTGAGCATTACGCTCGCGACCGGTTGCGCCGGGTTCGAAATTGATACCTTTTAGAATCGCGTTTTTGCCATAGCGTTTCTTGATGGCGAGGATGGCCTGGTTCATCTTGGTTTCTTTCTCTTGATTCTTGGCATCTTCGGGCGTATCAAAGAGGCTAAGTTGGCGCGGAGTTTCGGAAATTTGCTCGGCGCTCCCTACATGGGTCGCTTCGAGATTAAGACGGCGGACGAGAAGAGATTTGTCGACGTATTTCTCGAACAATTTTTGAACCGCTTCGCTAATTTGGCTAGTCGAGTAGGTGTGACTTTTTAGATTATAAGTACCATGGGCGTGCCTCGGGACTGCTCGACCGTAAAAATCTCGGGTGGTTGCGCCGGTGTAGCCCAGATTTAGGTCGGCAGAATCATGTTCTTGCGCAGACACAGAAGGGTCGGCAAGATTACGTTTACGGGTAAGGTTGATGGGGTCGTAGCTCACGGTAAGGATGATTTGGTCAGTGAGAAGTTGATGCTTTAACAGGCTAAGGCTTAATTCTTCCGCCATTTCGCGAGCAACCACTAGAGCTTCGTCGTAACTATATGGCTCCTTAAGGACTTGGCCGGAGGAGAGGGAATTATTGCGGGGTTTGTAGCTCTTGATATCTTTGATTTCACAGGGCTCCCAACCCCAAGCGTGGTCGATTAAAAGTTCGGCGCTAACGCCAAATTCTTTATAGAGAAAATCTTCGTCTTTTTCGGAACAAAGGGCAATATCGCCCATGGTGTAGATGCCGTACTTCTCGAGTCTTTTGGCGTAACCTTTACCAATACGCCAGAAATCTGTCAGAGGACGGTGCGACCAGAGTATTTCGCGGTATTTCTGCTCGTCTAGTTCGGCGAGGCGAGCGCCGTTTTTGTCGGGCTTAGTGTGCTTCGCGACAATATCCATGGCAACTTTAGCAAGGTAGAGGTTGGTGCCAATACCGGCGGTAGCAGTGATGCCGGTTTCTCGTAAGACTTCCTGCATGATTTTGGTAGCGAGTTCGCGGGCAGTGAGGTGGTAATTTTTGAGATAAGGAGTAGCGTCGATAAAAACCTCGTCGATAGAATAGACATGAATGTCCTCGGGGGCGATATAACGAAGGTAAATATTGTAGATGCGAGTACTGTAGCTAATGTAAAACGCCATGCGGGGCGGGGCAATGATGAATTTGTCCTTTGTCTTTTGTTTAACTTCATAGAGACGGGCACGGCCAGGGATGCCCTGGGCCTTTAGTGCCGGAGAGACAGCAAGACAGATGGTTTTATCAGTACGGGATTCGTCGGCGACAACAAGTTTAGCCCTTAATGGGTCGAGTCCTCGCTCCACGCATTCGACAGAAGCGTAGAAAGATTTAAGATCGATAGCGATATAACTCCTCTGCATAAGATTATTATAACAGATTGCCGGGAGACAAGCAGGTCGATTCATCTTGCGACTATCCGTCATAGCGATCTGCTTAGAGTAATTTAAGACACTAAATGTGTCAAATAAGGGGAATTTAAAAACCCCGAGATATACTCGGGGTAGAGGCCTCAATTTTGCGCTCTTTGGCTCTCGGCATATTCGTCGAGAATGAGATCTGCTACATTGAGACGCTCGTCACCGGACCAGCTTTTGAGCCATTCTTTGAAGGTGTCATGATAAAACCTTCTGGCAATTTTGTTGGCTTCTTTCGGGTCGACGTGCATAGTATCCTCAACGACTGACTGGATATGCTCTATAATGTATCTCCTGTCATTACGTTGAGGGGCAATAATATCTATGTCTACTACACTATACGATACGATACACACAGCTACACTAACTGGCCCGAAACAGACCGCACATACAGCGCTAATAATCGCCAATAACGTCCAATTCGCCAGAAGAAAAGCTGGGTGGCGCATATTGCTCGATGTCCCGTCGATGGCATGCCCCTTCGACTTCATTATTCTTCGGTCGAACCACTCGTCCAGCACAGATAGCGTTAAGCCGATTACCATGCCAATTGGCATGCCAATTATTATTTTTAATAAACTCAGATCCATAAAATCCCCCTTTCATATCAAAGACCTCTTTTTTATTATAGCACATTTATTACATTTCGTCAATGGAAGCCTTGGTGTCTTATTGCATAATTCGCAGTATTTCGGGAGCTCCGCAATGTGGTAATCTTCTGCCTTCGGCAGATTGTTGCGTCGTCAGAAGACTGAAAAACAAGTTTTTCGTCTTCTTCCTTCTGACAATAGATTTTACCACATTGCTCCGCCCCTACGGCGGCAAAATGTAAAATTTTGCCTTTATGTCCCTCAATACTGACGAATTATGCAACAAAGCCAGCCTTGGAGAGTAGATTATTGTGGGGATTTGGAGGATTTGGAAGCCGAAGCCTTAGCCCCTTTAGCGGATGCTTTAGCCTCTCTAGTGGACGCTTCAGCCTCTTTGCTGAGTTTTTGCTCAATATCGACGGCGTCGCGGGAGACGTTTTTGCGACGTTGACGAAGGAAGAACCAGATAAAAACAAAGATAGAGCAACCGAAGGCGAAGAGGCCGTATTTGACGGGGTCGGGCCAGTTGGTAGCGAAGAGAATGACGGCATTAACTACGCCAAGACAGATAGTATAGAGGTAGCGGCGGGCGAGAACCAACTTCTTTGCGAGCGGGAAATTGCGTTTCGTGAGAGAATTTTCCGTACAATTGTCGGGATGACCGAAAAATTTGCCGTAGAGGATAAGCTCAAGCGAGGCGCAGACGACGGTATAATAGAGTATAACAACTAGCCCCACGATCCAGTTAACGCGAATAGTGCAGAATAAAACTTGTCCGGCGGCGAGTAGGACGTCTGAAACCATGTCAAACTGGGCGGCGTATTTACGATATTTCGGCGTTTTATCCTTAGGGAAGGGCCATTTGCGGGCACAAGTGCCGTCGAAAGTGTCGGTTAGCTCGGCGGTAAGGAAAATGATGAAAGCCTGCTCGGGCGTACCGCCAGTGAAACTAATCGCGATCAAAATGATGCTCAAAATTAATCTAGTGAGGGTTAGAAGGTCTGCTAAATATCTCATGGGAATATTATAACACTAAATGCGACTAATGTCGTGGGCTTGCTTTGATTGGCGGGCTACAGCTACTTTGGCCGAGGAATTGATTCGAAAAATTCGATTAGGGGTTTAATGCGGGCGCTGATGAGTGTTTCGTGGCGGTGTTTTAGCATGGCTTCGGACATTTTATTGATGCGGTCGGGGTGGCTTATGAGGTCGTTGAGGGCTTTTGCCATGTCTGCGGGGGATTCCGATTTGCTGAGCACGTAGCCGCCGTCAGGGATTACCTCTTTTAGATCTGGATCGCAGATAAAAACTGGCACACCGCAGGCCTCGGCTTCGACTAAAGTCATGGGGTAATTGTCGAAATTATAAGAAGCGAGGATATCGAGGTGGGAGTTTTGGATTTTTTGTTGGACGGTTTTAAATGGGGTAGCACCATGAAAAATAACGTTAAGATGATGGCTTCGAACGAAGCGCGTAGCTTTTTTCCGATCGGGTCCGTCGCCGTAGATGTCGAGGCGGTAGTTGCCACTAACCTTAGACAATGCCTCGAGGAAAGGCATGAGGCGTTTTTCGTGCGAGAGCCGCGAGTGCCAGATGATTTTGAGAGGGTCGCCGGAATTTAGTGATTTTACTGGTGGACTAGGCGGATAATTGGTGTCTGGATAACCGTTTGGAAGGATAAGCGAAGGCTTTTTCATGCCGTAGTGGACGAGTTTTTTGGCGAAGTGACGAGAAGGGACTATGACGTAGTCGGCGAAATTGGCATGGTTTATCATCATGGTCCACATTTTAGCCTTAGCGATAGTGTCGGCAAGGTAAGTGTCCTTTTTGATTATAACTGGATGAGGGAGATACCGAGAGTGGAGCCAATTTAAAAGCACTGCTACGAGGGTACGAAAACCCTTCGGAATGATAGTGGAAACCCCCATGTCTTCGCGGCCATGCATAACCTGGACGGTGGGGATTTTATAAGATTTGCCAAGACGAAGACCAGCAATAGAACAGCCAGCTTCGTAATGAACGTAGAATATGCCATAATCTTTTAACTCGGGATGAGCCTTCATGAGCCAGGCTTCGACGAGTTTAGGTCTCCTTGATACTGGGGTTGCACCACGAATGAGGTATTTGCAACTAGGGACGACGAAGATTTTGTCTTTTGCGAGTTTTTTCAGCTCTTTCTCGGTTTTTGGATAGGCAGTCGTAAAAATAGCAACCTCGTGGCCATTCTGCTCAAGAGCGTATTTTTGTGCGTTAATCGAGCTCACGATACCGCCCGAGTTGTCGAGATAGCAGTCGGAAAAGATAGCAATTTTCATACTATTATAATAGCACAGTTTCGGAAGAATTGTTTTTTGACGAAAAATAGAGAGTAGGCTTTCGTGGCGGTTGAAATTTAAAATAAGGCGTGATATGCTCTAGAGTATGCGAAGGGGTAGGGATGACGAAATAATGAAAGTCCAGAAATGGTTCCAGAAGAGCGTGGCGTTTAATGGGGAGCCTTACGCTATGGATAGGGAACAAATTGCCGCAGTCATAGACGATTCGTTGAATACAATAGTGGTAGCGAGGGCTGGCTCCGGTAAAACGCGAACTATTGCGGCAAAAATAGTCTTTCTTATTAAAAAACGAAATGTACGACCCGAAGAAATAATATCTTTCGTCTTTAACGCGAATGCGGCACAAGAAATCAATCGGCGCTTACAAAAAATGACGGTGGATGGCGAACCGGTTATAGGAGATAGGGTCAAAATTGCCACCACCTTCCATGCTTTTGCGCGAAAAATTGTGTATACGAAATGCAAGGGCGGGACTTCTTGCAAAATGATATTGGCCGACAATAAACAAGATTATGTAGAGGCGATTATGTGGCGAATGATGCGAGAAAAAAAGTGGCAGGAAAAGATAACAGAATTCATAAAAGCAGAACAGCCCAATGCACCGAGCAAAAAAATAGTCACGTCGTCGGAGGCTGCCATCAAAAGCCGCATTGGCGATTTGGAACTGATACATTGTGCGAAGATGATGACTACTTTTATCGATCGCGCACAGCAAAAATTTCTAGGCAGCGACACGAGCCTGGAAAAGTACGCAAAAGAGTATTCGGCAAATCTATCTTCTGGATGCCGGGAAAGAATCTTTCTAGAGCTGGGCGCAGAGTGCTATCGGCGGTATCATTGGTATCTGCTGGGTGCACCAAATAGACTACCGGGATTTAGCGCTTATGGGACAGATTTTAATTTGTTGATATCCTGGGCAAGCAAACTGATGGCTGCGCAGCGCGCCGAGGCGACAGAATGGCTGGCAAATAAGAAATATATTTTAGTGGACGAATATCAAGATTTTTCGCAACTGTTTTTGTCCGCCATAATCGCAATGCGACAGATAGCCGACAAAGCACACCTCTTTGCAGTAGGCGACGATTGGCAAGCGATTAATAGGTTTGCTGGGTCTGATGTGGCATTTTTTAAAGAATTTTCGCGATTTTTCCCGGAGGATAACGCCAAATACGAGATAACGACAAACTACAGATGCGACAAAATGGTAGTAAATAAATCTCGCAAATTTATCCAAAAATCAATGGCAGAGAAAGGCAACTTTCGAGCTTTTTCGAAAAGGGCAGGGGATATAACGATAGTTAACCCCACCAACACAGATTGTAGGTATGCTGGTCCGCCATATAATAGAGGCTTGGTTGGAGAAGACCACTATTATTATGCGCTAGCAAAATGGATGCTAAGAAAAGAGCCTAAGGAGCGGACAGTGAAATACTTAAAGCTTCTGATACAAATTATAAAAAAGAATAGGCGCGCCTCTAGCTTGCTGCTGCTCCACCGCAATAATGAAACAAATATAGATGGGGTAAATCTGACACGTTTGTCAAGGGCGCTGGGGCGCGGGCTAGAGAAATTGGGGATATTGTCTATTTCAGAATACCAGAGAAAGGTCAGAATCATGACCATGCATAAGTCTAAGGGTCTTGAGGCAGAAGTGGTGGTCATAATGGAAGCCGATGAAGGAATAATCCCTAGCAAGCACTCGGAAACATACCTTTATGCAATGTTTGGCGAAAGCACAGATACGGAACTCGAAGATCAGAAACGACTATTCTACGTGGCTATGACTCGTGCGAAACGACGGCTTTATATTCTAACCGAAAACCGTAAAGATGAGGGCTTTGCGCGGTTTTTGTAGTTCGCTCTAGCACAGAAAACACCAGAGCTAAAGCTCTGGTGCTTTCTGTGGTGGGCGAGAAGGGACTTGAACCCTTACGACTCGAAGGTCACAAGATTTTGAGTCTAGCGCGTCTACCAGTTCCGCCACTCGCCCGAATGCTGCTGTCACGAGCTACGCAACAACGCAGATTCTGGTACAATTATAGCATAAAACACCGAAATATGCTATAATTTTGTTATGGATTCAGAAAACGGTGGGCAATCTTCCGATTTGGCGCGCCAGACAGCGGCACAAATCGCCAGAAAAAAGGTGCTGGCGGCTTATTCTGAAGCTGCCGAAAAGTCTGCCAGAGAAGCCGAGGCTTCTAAATCCCACCTAAAAGACGTGCCGGTAACGACCAAGATAGACTCAGAATCTTGGAAAAAGTATCATTCTGCTTGGCAAAACTATTATCAGCAATACTACAATGATTACTATTCAAGAGCGGCGCGAAATTATATCGCCAAAGAGCGCCTAAAAGATGCGCGAGAGAAAGCCGAGGAAGAGGAGATCCTAAGTTCGCTAACTAAGTTTAGTAAGAACACCGAGCAAAAGCCGAGCATGTCACTCAAAACAGGGGTCAATGCAGAACCGGGCGCGGAGGAAAACTCCGAAACAATTAGCGAGATACTGAAAAGAAAAATACGCAAAAAGGCCACTGAAAACGTAAAACAAACGCGACGAAAACGTCGATATATCCCTATTGTGGCGGGATTATTCGTGGTGCTGTTTATCCTGTTTCTACAATACAATAGATTGATTTTTGCGCCGATTATGGCATATGTGTCACCCGGGAATGCCCCAGCTTCCAGCATTGAAGCAATTGATTCGACCATTACGACAACAGTATCGCCAGAGCCAAGACTAATTATCCCGAAACTGAATATCGACGTGCCGGTCCGATTTGACGTGTCATTAAATGACGTCATGGCAGCGATGAATAATGGAGTGGCGCATTATCGGATTGCAGGTGCTTCGGCCTATCCAGGAGAGATTGGAAATTTTGTAATAACTGGTCATTCGGCAGGGGATATTTATAGTTCTAATCCATACAAATACATTTTTTCTGGTCTGGAACGGCTGCAGGATGGCGATTTAATTTATGTGAACTATAACTCTGTAAGATATACCTACCGAGTGATTAAAAAAGAGGTGGTGGAGCCATCAAATGTGGCGGCACTTGTCGTAAATACCGATAAGCCATTACTCACGCTGGTTACCTGTACGCCGCTCGGGACTTCTAGGTATCGACTGCTCGTAACAGCGGAACAAATATCGCCGAGTTACGACGGAGCATCCGAAGCCGCGCAGGCCACTCCGGTAACGGAGGCGTCATCCGAGGTCTTGCCATCAAACGAGCCTTCTTTCTTCGAAGGGGTATGGAATTTCTTGACTGGAGCTAATTAATCTGCGATTATTTCTCTCACTAGCTCGGTGCCTTTAAAATAATAAAGCCATTTGTCGTTGGCAATCGTGGCAGGGAAATGATTGGAGACTCCATCCGCAATCAAGCGGCGGTTTAAGCCATCATAATCATAAACAATTAGGCTCCCGTCATTAATAGTATAAAGCATATTGTTATCGAGCCAACCATAATCGTTTTCTATGGTCCATTCTCGGACAGCTTTCGCTTCCATATCCAGGGCGGCAATTTGACGATCTTTCGTGAAAAGGAAAAATTCGCCGTCGTGGCCAACTTTAATGTGGTCGGGACTAAATGAGAGCTCATAAAAAGCCGCCTTTTCGCCTGCTGCATCTTGACGGTAAATTGAAACCGTTGAGCCATCTAATATGGTGTAATATTTATTGTCGTAGAACTTACTAATAGCAACTTTGGCTGGGGCGGGGGTCGAGGTCAGTTCGGTAAGTTTCGTGTCGCCGATTTTAAAATACCCCACTATATTCTCCGTAGTCGAATAGATAATTTCGTTATGGAAGTGATCAAAGTCAAAAATATTATCGACTAAAATTGCGGAAATGAGACGACCAGGTAAATCAATTTTATGAAGGCTGCGGCCGCGTACTGCAAGTAGGTTATTAGAGTTATTATCTAGAATCTCAATGCGTGAGAAATCGGCGCCAAATTCTTTAGTAATATTAACGCTCTTTTTTGCGTCATTAACGTCCAAAAGTACCCACTCGATAGAATCGCCATTTTTGACCTTAAAGAGAACGTGGGAAGAATCATAGTCCCAATTGGCCTGAAGAATTTGCCCAGTAAATCTACCAACGGTCACTTCGCCATTCTCGGCGTCGGCGTGTTCTAGCATGGAAACACCAGAGAAAACGGAGGAGATGTCAAGCATGACTGGTTTTAGTTCTGTGGTGTCGAGATTTAGGTATGCCCAACTCGTCGTATCGTTCATCAAGAGCATAGAATTGTGCGTCGCCGAGACCGTCGCGCTAGAGTATTTTTTGGCGTCAAATGCGGGAATACTGGTGCGCTCGTTAAGGAATAGACGGGGATAATGAAGCCGATAAAGCAGCCCCTCGGAGATGTTAATCTGCTTCGACCACGTGTCGTAACCGTCTTTAGATAGCGTGACCGCATGCTCGCCACTAGATAGAATCTTTGACGAATTGGTGCGCTCCAGCCATGAAGAAGCTTTGCCGTCTATTTCAATATTGGCGCCGGTGGGGAGTGACGAGATTTGAAGCATCCCATTTCTCTCGACCTCAAAATTTGAGTTGAGCCAATAGCCCGAAACTAGCAATGCTAGAACCACAACAGTTATAATAACGGCTAAGAACATTAACGCTTCCGAAAAAATTACTTTAAAACTCTGTTTCTTGGATTCGTATGGATTCATATATTATATATAGTATAACATATTTTCGGTAAGAATAGGCTCCTCAGTGTTTGCGCTATGGGATAAATTATATTTTACGATGTCTTGTTGCATAATTCGCAGTATTTCGGGAGCTCCGCAATGTGGTAATCTTTGATTTTACCACATTGCTCCGCCCCTACGGCGGCAAAATGTAAAATTTTGCCTTTATGTCCCTCAATACTGACGAATTATGCAACAA
>JAFWHP010000002.1 GCA_017515125.1 Candidatus Saccharimonadota bacterium
ATATTAGCAAACCTTGTTTTATTTACATAGTCATAGATAATGACCGATTATACTTGACGAGTGTGGTATTATTATATATATGGCGAAGAATTTGGTGATAGTAGAGAGCCCGGCGAAAGCACATACGATTGAGAAGTATCTCGGGTCGGATTTTAAGGTACTGGCAAGCGTGGGGCACATTCGAAAGGATACTAAGGTTGATAAAGCAACTTTTGACGTGACATACGAGATAGATCCAGGACATAAGGCGATTATCGCGGAGTTAAAGAAAGAGGCAACGAAGGCGGATAAGATTTGGCTAGCGACGGATGAGGACCGCGAGGGAGAATCGATTTCTTGGCATCTTTGCGAAGTATTAAATTTACCAAAGAATACAGCGCGGATTACTTTTCATGAGATTACGAAACCGGCACTCGAGAATGCAATTTTGCATCCGCGGACGGTGGATATGGACATGGTGTCATCCCAGCAGGCCAGACAGACGCTAGATATGCTAGTGGGGTTTGATTTGTCGGACATAGTGCGACGGAAAGTGCCGGGGGCGATTTCAGCAGGGCGAGTACAGTCGCCGGCATTGAGATTAATTGTAGAACGCGAAAAACAAATTGAAAAATTTGACTCAAAATATTCTTTTAAAGTCAGTGGTAATTTTTCGGCGACTGGAAAAAGGATGGCAGAATTGCCGAGTGCCAGCGAGCAAACCTTCACTGCTAAAGGCGAGGTGGTGGTTTTTGACGGTTTTTTGAAAGTTTATGGGAAATCGAAAGATTTAGAATTGCCGAAAGTGGCGAAAGGAGATATTCTAGCATTAGAAGAATTGGTTGCAAAACAGACTTTTGCCAAACCACCAGCAAGATATACTGAGGGTTCGCTAGTGAAAAAGCTGGAGGAGCTAGGAATTGGGCGACCATCAACCTATGCCTCGATCATGACGGCGATTCAGGCGCGAAAATATGTCGAAAAAGGCGAGAGCGAGGGTACAGAAAGGGATGCAATAACCCTCTCGGCGGGTGCCGCCGTTACGCCATCCACTGCGCCAGCCAAGGCCTCCGCAGGAGCGCTCCAGACGACGTCGTCCGCTAATGAAAGTAGCTTTGTCGCCACCTATGATGGCGATTCGCCCGAGACCGAGGAGAAGACTCGCGAATTGCTCGAAAAACTTTCTGGATCGGAATTTGTCGTAACCGAAGTTGAGGAAACGGAGGGGTCAAAAGCAAATCCTGTACCATTTACGACGGCCGCGTTACAGATTGAAGCGAATGCAAAATTGGGTTTTTCATCACGAACCACAATGAGTGCAGCGCAGGGGCTTTACCAGGCAGGCTTAATTACTTATCATAGAACCGACTCTTTGAATTTGTCGTCGCAAGCGGTGGGGGCGATTGCAAAATATATCGAGAATACTTTTGGGAAGAATTATCTTAAAGTGCGGCATTTCAAGACCAAGGATACTTCGGCACAAGAAGCACACGAAGCAATACGACCAACTGACGTATTTAAAGCCTCGGCAGGAAAAAATGACTACGAAAAACGATTGTATCAGTTAATATGGTCAAGGACAGTGGCGACTCAGATGGCAAATGCGAAAGTGGCAAAGACCACTATTCATATTGGAGCCGTCTCCTCGACCAATGCTACCTCGTCCACTGTCGAACGAACTGTCGTCAAGGAAAAGTTTGGGGCGAACAAGGGTCGGCTGGTGCCTACGCCAATTGGAGAGTTAGTTTCTGGGTTTTTGACGGATAATTTCAAAAATATCGTTGATTACAAGTTTACGGCGAATATAGAAAAGGATTTGGACTTAGTCGCAGATGCAAAATTAGAGCGCGTGAAAATGTTGCGCGATTTCTACGGGCCATTTCACGATACGGTACTAGCAGCTAATGGGGTGGAGCGATACAACAACGCTAGGTTGCTGGGGCATCATCCAGAAACCGGGCAACCGATATATGCGAAAGTGGGAAAGACCGGTGGATTCATCCAACTCGGAGATAATAGCGACAAAAAGTCTGGGGAAAAACCTCGATTTGCGCCTTTGCCGAAACGAAAAAGCGTAAAAACCGTCACTTTGGAGCAAGCATTGAAGCAGTTGGCCTTACCTGCCCTTCCTCGAACCCTCGGAGAAGCGCCAGATGGGTCAGTGCTGATTGCGGCAAATGGGCCATTTGGACCGTATTTGAAAGGTGGCAAGTATAATATTCCGATAAAAGACTATGATCCATACACTATAACTTACGAGGAGGCATTGCCGCTATATCAAGCAAAAGTCGATTCGATTATTGCAGACTGGGGCGAGATTATGATAATTAACGGAGCGTATGGACCCTACGTGAAGGGGCCAGGGCGACGAAACAACGTAAAGGTTCCAAAAGAAACCGACCCCAAGACAATAACCGAGGCCCAGGCGCGCGAAATGCTCGAAAACAAGCCTAAAACTACTAGGCGGGGAATACGTGGGGGCCGTAAAAAGACGGCCACAAAAAGCAAAAAAACTACCAAATCTGCAAAGTAGTTATGCTTTCAAAATCTTTTTCATTTTTTGTAAAAAATGTGCTACAATAATAAGAAGAAATATTGAAATTTATAGTTGACATTGTCCTATACTTATGATATTATAATATTAAGTTCAATTTTAACAGATACGAAAAGGGAATTATTTGATGGAGCAAAATGCTGAGATCTTGAAAAAAGCAATTTCGGGTAGCCTGGAGATTATCGAGCAGGAACGCGAGAAGGAGATTATTGCGCGTCGGTTTGGGCTGGTGGAACGAAAGGAGACATTGGAACAAATTGGGGAGATGCTCTCAATTACCCGAGAACGCGTACGACAACTCGAAAAAGCGATTTTGATCAGACTGCAGATCGCCGCCGAAGAGGGGGAGATCGAGGAAATTGCGCCAGCGGAGAAATTATTAGTTCGCAATCTGACTGAAATGGGTAGAGTGGCGAAATTGTCCGATATTGCCGACAAGATTTATGGTCGTGCGACAAAACCCAATGAGCGGATGGGTATTTATTTTATTGCTACTTTTGCCAAAAATCTTTGCGTGGTTGAAGAAAATGATCGCTATTATCCATCAGTAGGAATTGCCGAATACGGTGATGCTGCGACGATAAAGGCGCGGGTTGACCAAGTAGTAGACGTAATTAAAAAGAACAAGCAGCCAATGACGCTAGAAGAGCTTGACGAGAAATTAGACTACGAACATCCAATCCATATTCAGGCTACCGCATCTTTATCTAAGCAACTTGCGACCCTAAACGGTGTATGGGGACTTGTCAAGTGGCCGATTGTTAATCCTAAAAATATTCGCGATAAAATATATGTAATTTTAGATGCTGCCAAGAAACCAATGCATTTTTCCGATATTGCAAAGGCGATTCGCGAGTCGAATTTCAAGCGCAAAAATGTTACCGTCCAGGCAATTCACAATGAGCTGATTAAAGACCCACGGTTCGTTTTGATCGGCAGGGGGATTTATGCTTTAGACTCTTGGGGATATAAGAAAGGCACGATTTCTGACATTATAAAAACGATCATGTCTAGCTCCAATAAGCCTATGACGAGAGAAGAGATTGTCAAGCAGGTCTTGAAATTAAGAAAAGTCAAAGAAACAACGATTTTGCTAAATCTGCAGAATAAAAAGAATTTTAAGAAAATCGGCAAGAACTCCTACACTTTAGCATAACGCTTTTGTGCAATTATGGTACAATAATACTATATGGAAGCAATTATTCATTTTATTCTTATGCCAATATTTTGGATTCCTGTGGTTGGGGTGTTGGCTTTTTTGACCTATAGAAACTACAAAAAGCTCAATAAACTCAAGGTACTTAATGTCGACTCGGTAATTTTGATGCTTGAAGTGCCACGCGAAAACGATAAGAAAGAGCTGGCAGCAGAGCAGTTGTTTGCATCACTGCATGGGATTCTGCGTGATAAACAAGAGCTTAAAAACTCCGGTGGCGTACAGGAACATCTATCATTTGAAATTGTGTCAACTTCTGGGCAGATTCGTTTTTATGTTTGGGTGCCGAAAGTCCTGCAGAGCTTTGTAGAAGGACAGATTTATTCGCAATACCCGACCGTACAGATTTACAAGATGAACGAAGATTATGTCGATAACAGGGAAAAGTATCCAGTAACATATTCTGCGGAATTAGGTCTAGTGGAGGATAGCGCTCTACCAATTAAGACATTCGATAATTTCGAAGTTGATCCACTGGCAGGGATTACTGGTACCCTAGCCAAGCTCAAGTCGGATAATTCTGAAGAAATGTGGATTCAAATTTTGGCGCGGCCAATTTCGGATAATTGGCACCGGACGACGACGGATCGCTGGATACAAAAAGTACGTTCTGGGACGAAACGCACGATTTCGCCGACGACTGGGATCGATTGGACGTGGCTAGTGGAGGTACTCGGGGCATTATTTAGGCCACCGGCGGGAGGAACTAATTCTGAAGTCAAAGTAGAGCTCTCAGAGCGAACCAAAACCCAGATTTCAAAAGCCGAGGAAAAAGCAACTAAACTCGGATATGAGGTCAAGATTCGGTTGGCTTATCTAGGTCAAAATCAAACTGATGCCAGATTAAATATGCAGGCACTAGTAGGTACGTTTAAACAGTACAATTCGACAAACTTAAACGGCTTTAAGCAA
>JAFWHP010000029.1 GCA_017515125.1 Candidatus Saccharimonadota bacterium
ACCATAATGATAAAAGGGCGGGCGAAAATAGGCTCGCGACCCCGGCACCGCGAGCCTATTTTCGCCTGTGTTCCGAGCTTCGCTCGGTAATAAAAAATTGCCCTGCGGGCAAAAATTTTGAAAAAAGTAGGATTATGGAGCCGTCTTCGGGACTTGAACCCGAGACCTCATCCTTACCATGGATGCGCTACTACCAACTGAGCTAAGACGGCAAATCTCTTCTCAAAATCTAAATACATTATAGCAAACCTTAATAAAAAAGTAAATATTCCAATCGGCCCCAAAACACTCTAATAATAGCAAAAACCTCTACCTCAGCATCAAACACCCCAGCATCAAACACTTGTTTTATATCAGACAAATCATCAAGCCTTAAATACGCTTACGCCCCGCATGTGGTTTAACCACTTGCGCATTAGAAGTCTTTCGCATGGAGCGAGCATTATGGGATCCGCCGACAACAACCGCAGCAGATGAAGTGTTTTGCCCCAAACGAGTATTTGCTCTCCCATCTTTACGAAGAATTTTCTTTGCGCCACCCCTAGCACTCGAAACCATAGCGCCAGTTTTACTTGCCCCCATATCGTCGACTTGTGCCGATACGGTTCTCGCGTTTCTAGAGCCGCCGCCTCGTACCAATCCCGCGACCTTCTTTCTACCCACTTTACTAAGACCTCGCTCACGTTTATTCGCTTGCATGGCCTTTAACGCGCGACTCGTTGCCTTTTCTCGTTTCAATTCATTTTCCCGAGCTATTTGCTCTTCTATACGTGCGTTAATTGCCGTAGCGCCCTCCAAATCATCCATCCCCTCGTAAATCGTCTTCATTTGCGAGAGGATAGTTACTTTCGGATCCAATTCATAAGCGTTCTCCAAAGACTCAATCGCCTTGCGAGGCTTCCCTAACTTCTCCTGCGCCCTAGCTAAAGCAATATAACGAGATGGCACATCCCCTTCGAGTGAAATCGCTTGCGAAAAAGCCATCTCTGCTTTCTCGTACGCTCCGGTCTCATAATAAATTAAACCAGCATTATGAATAGAGGCCGGATTATTATCAAGCGACTGTGCAATTTCAAAACATTCCACCGCTTCATCATACCTCTTATCCTTTGCATATAAAATCCCCAATCTATTATAAGCCGCTGCATTTTTTTCATCAAATTTCAAAATAGTGAGCAGAGCCTTCTCGGCCCGAAAAGGTTTCCTCTCCTTCATTGAGGTCTGCGCAATTTGCCACAATTTCTTCATCTGTGCGCTATATTTGGGAGACCTCGACGCTTCTTTCTTTTTACTCCTAGATTCTAGTGGAAAGAAAAAAGACAGATATAACGTAAAAAACATAATCGAAAGCACTGCTATCATAAATATAATAATATCATATTCAGTCCAATAAGTCTAAAAATCACGGCCTTGTTGCATAATTCGTCAGTATTGAGGGACATAAAGGCAAAATTTTACATTTTGCCGCCGTAGGGGCGGAGCAATGTGGCAAAATCGAAGATTACCACATTGCGGAGCTCCCAAAATACTGCGAATTATGCAACAAAGCCAAAAATCACAATATTAATTGCAGAGCCATACGATAAATGACCAATTAAGCAGCAAAGCAAATTAATAATAGCGTCAATCAATCACTAAAAATTTCATCCCGCCCATCTAAATTAGTCCAGCAACAATCGACAATTTAATATGCCCATTCCTAGCGAGCGACTCATAGACCTTCAAAAATTTCGGTATTTTCAACAAAAACGCCTCCTTCCCTGTCAAAAAATAAGTCCGATAAAGCATTTCAATGGCCGCACCAATTATCGACATGGCATATTCTCGCACACCATCTTTCTTTTTCGCAATCTCTTCCGCAATGCCCACTACCTCAGGTCCCTTTGCCACCATTAATCGCTTCGCTATCTCTTTTGTTTTTTCGTCCGCAGAAATCCCTCCACTGTCTACAACTCTCAAAAAATACACTGCCGTTCGTGACAATATCGTCGGCAGAATTAAAGACGGCGCACTTGTTACCAAAACAAAATGCACCTTCTCTCCAGGCTCCTCCAGGCATTTCAAAAAAGCATTCGCAGCTTCAAGTCCCATCTTATCTGCCGGTCTAATGACTACAAATAAATCACTACTCTGTTTTAGCTCCAATTTCGCAATCAAATCTCGAATTTGTTCAATTGCAATCGTAGCTCTCCCTTCCGGCGAAACCAACAAAGCCCCCGGGATCGATACTTCGACTTCATCCGGCACCACGAATAATGCCGCCCCCGTCCTCCCAGAAATCTCCTTAATCTGAGAAATATCTTCAAAGAACATCACTCACCCCTATATTTCGGAATAAACTTACGCGCTCCGTTTAATTCTTCTGGCGAAATGCCTTCCTTAAAAACGTCGTAGAACTCCGCCGGCAGCTTTGCTTCAAACACCTTCCGAACGCCTCCAGGCAAAGTTATCTCTAACTCCCCCGCATGCAGCATCAATCTTCCAAACAGATCCGCCCCATTTTCATTATAGACCATATCTCCCACAATCGGACACCCTAGATATTTCATATGCACCCTGAGCTGATGGGTTCGACCAGTCACTGGCCTCAATTCTACCAAGGATAAGCGACCATCCGACTGCAATACTTTATAATAAGTTTCCGCTTCCCTCCCCCCAGCTTCCACTCGAAAAGTAGTTGGCCGTTTTTTATCTCTATTAATCGGCAAATTAATCCGCGCCTCATTCAACTTCGGCACTCCCTCAACTAAGGCATAATAAGTTTTATGGACCGTTCGATTCTGAAATTGTTTCTTCAAAAACTTCTGCACTTCCTCGGTTTTTGCCAGAATCATCACTCCAGAAGTCCCTCTGTCTAGTCTATGCGCTACAAATCCATAATCAGCCAATGTCCGCTCCGGACAATATTCCCCTTTCGCCTCTGATAAAAGCCCTGACGGCTTATTGACCACTAGCACATTAGAGTTTTCATAAATAACTTCTGGCTTCAAATCTGCATTTTTCAATTCCTCCGGCACCACAAGTTCCAATTTCGCATCTGGCAAAAACCTCGCATTTGGCTTTAAGACTATCTCACCATTCACTTTCATGTATCCATTTTCGATAAATTTCTGCAAAGTAGAACGATTATAACTTCTATAAATCTCCTTCGCCATTACATCTAGTCGTGTTTTTTCTGGTGCTTCCTCAGCCGACGGCAAAACCGTATCGCCATTTATCACTTTAGAAAGCTCTGGCTTACTAAATTTTTTGCCAACCCTAATCATCTTAGTCCTACTGCTTTCTGGACTTCAAGCAACTTCTTCTCCGCTACGCCACGCGCGTACTCCTCCCCCACGCTAAGCAGCTCAAATACTTCCGTATCAGACACTGTTGTTAGTTTAGCTTGAAAATCCGCCAGCATTCCAGAAACCGCTTCTGCAACCTCTTTCTTTAGCTCACCATACCTAGTCTCTCCCGCCCATCTATCAATTACCGCCTCTATCGGCTTATCGGTCACCAAAGAAAGTATCCTAAGCAGATTAGATATGCCAGGCCTTTCCTGTATATCATACTGAACTTCCCCAAAAGAATCCGTCGTTGCAGACATTATTTTTTTCGCCGCCCGCGCCGGCTCATCATCAAGCATGATCTTCGACCCCGCAGCAACCGTCGATTTGCTCATCTTCTTCTCTGGATTAGACAAATCTCGAATCCTCACACCCGATTCACTCCCCATGAACTTAACCTGTTCATCAGTTGTTTTCGGCAACACAAAAACCTCTCCGAACCTATGATTAAATCGCTCAGCGATATTTCGTGCTAGCTCGACATGCTGAAACTGATCCTCGCCTACCGGTACATACTCCGCCGAATACAATAAAATGTCTCCCGCCATCAGCACTGGATAATCAAATATGCCAACATTGCACGAGCTCTTCCCCTCCGATTTCTCTTTATATTGCGTCATCCGACTCATCTCCCCCATAGTCGCGACACAATTCAAAATCCAGCAAATCTCCGAATGTGCCGGAATGAAACTCTGCCGATAAATATGTACATTTTTATTAACTTGAAGCCCCGCCGCTAGATAATACTTCAAAGTCCTTAGAATATTATCCTGTAAATCTCCGTCTATCTCTCCAACAATCGAATGCAAATCTGGTACGAATATATTTACGTTCATCTCTTCGGAGTATTTATTCGCTAGTCTTACCATAGGGAGTAATGCCCCAAGGTAATTCCCCAAAGTCAACACCGAGTTCGCCCTAATTCCCGTCAAAATAGTTTTCATACTTTTATTTTACCACAAAGTATGCTAAAATAAAACTACTGGGGTGTTAGCTCATTTGGTAGAGCGCTTCCATGGCATGGAAGAGGTGAGGAGTTCGAACCTCCTACACTCCACCATAGAAAATATCCAATCTTCCGATTGGATATTTTCTATGAATAGGACATGGGGGCGAGAACTCCGTAGGAGTTCGCCTTCGGCAGGAAGCGAGTAAAAATCCAGAATTTATTCTGGATTTTTCGAGCTGACGCCCCGAAGTTTACATTTTTGCGCCAGCAAAAATGTAACGCCTCCTACACTCCACCAGTGAAATAAAGAAAGACTCTTCAGGGTCTTTATTTATTTCACAAATGCAGCAGCAAGAGACAAGGACTCCGCAGGAGTTCGCATTCAGTAGGAGGCGAGCAAAAATCTGTAATTCATTCCAGATTTTTTGAGCCGACGCCCCGAAGTTTCCATTTTTGCGCCAGCAAAAATGTAACGCCTCCTACACTCCA
>JAFWHP010000030.1 GCA_017515125.1 Candidatus Saccharimonadota bacterium
AAAGACATCATTCTAATCGCCCTACTCAGCTCCTTTCGCGCAATTCTTAACTTTCTCGAACGGAAGGTCACCCTCGAGGCGTCCGCAATGCGGGCAGCGATCGCCAGTGATGACCCCCGAGAAACCACAAACCGGGTCGCGGTCGACAGGATGGTTGACAGAGCCATAACCAATACCACAATCATGCATCTTGCGGATGACGGCCTCGAATGCGGCGATATTTTGCGAGGGGTCGCCGTCTAGTTCGATATAGGTAATGTGGCCGGCATTGCAGAGATTATGATAAGGAGCTTCAATTTCAATTTTGTCGAAGGCGCTTATAGGATAGTAGACTGGTACGTGGAAGGAGTTAGTATAGAACTCGCGATCAGTGACACCTTTAATTACGCCAAATTCTTTGCGGTCGATTTTGGTAAAGCGGCCAGCGATACCCTCAGCCGGAGTGGCGAGAAGACTGAAGTTTAGCTTGTACTTCTTGCAATATTCGTCACATTTCTCGCGCATATGAGTAATGATGTCGAGGCCGAGTTCGCGTGCATCAGCATCCTCACCATGATGCTTACCAGTCATAGCGACGAGTGTTTCGGCGAGACCGATAAAGCCAATACTCAAAGTACCATGTTTAATGACGTCACGCAGGGTGTCATTCCAGCCGAGTTTTTCAGAACCGAACCAGTTTCCCTGCCCCATCAAGAACGGGAAGTTGCGGACGTGCTGATTAGCTTGAAATTCGAAACGGTCAAGGAGCTCATCCTTTACTAGGTCCATTTTTTCGTCGAGTTCTTTATAGAAACCATCCCAGTCGGCCTCTTTGCGTTCCCCGAGGCAGATGCCATGTCTGATGCCAATACGGACAAGGTTGATGGTAGTGAACGAAAGGTTACCACGACCAGTCACGATACCGTCAGATTCTGGGAAGACGCTGGCAAAAACACGAGTGCGGCAACCCATGGTCGCGATTTCGGTACGATAGTCGCCTTTTTTATAATACTTAAGATTATATGGGGCATCAATGAAACAGAAATTCGGGAAAAGACGTTTTGCAGAAACTTCCATAGATTTCTTAAAGAGGTCATAATTCGGGTCTTCGGGGTTGTAATTAATTCCCTCTTTTACCTTAAAAATGCTAATTGGGAAAATCGGGGTTTCGCCTTTGCCGAGACCATTTTCGGTGGCTTCGAGGAGGTATTTACTGACAAGGCGGCCAGCAGGAGTAATGTCGGTACCGAAATTAATTGACGTAAATGGCACTTGAGCGCCGGCGCGGGAGTGCATAGTATTAAGGTTGTGTACAAAGCCCTCCATGGCTTGAAGAGTTTCGCGCTCGACGTCTTCGTTGCTTGCCTCGATAACTTCTTTAGGCCATTTAGCGCGCTTTAATTTGTCGTCGTCGCCATAGCAAATGTCATCTTTAACTTCCAGGTCTATTTTCTTGCCTGAAAATTTGTTGTATTTGGCGAGATTGCGTTTTAGGGCTTTCCTGAATGACTTATTAACACCTGGAGCCATAGCATAATCAAAATTCGGAATAGACTGCCCACCATGTTGTTCGTTCTGGTTGGCCTGAAGCAGGATAGCGGCGAGGGCACCGTAAGAACCAATAGAGTTTGGGGTGCGGAGATGGCCATGGCCTGTATTAAACCCACCGTTTTCAAAAAGTACGAATGGATCGGACTGGCAGCAAGTCAAAGTACCGGTGGCGTAAAAATCAAGATCGTGAATATGAATATCGCCATTATCATGAGCAGCGGCGATTTCGGGCCTCAAGAGTAAGGTTTTCGCGAAGACTTTGGAGCCCTCGGCGCCAAACTGAAGCATCTTGCCCATAGCAGAGTTGCCGTCGACATTAGCATTACTGCGCTTAACGTCTGAATCTTCGGAAGCGTCAGCGTGGCTGATGGTCCTATAGATATTCATCAGATCAGACTTGGCTTCGCGGACTCTCGAGCGCTCCTGACGAAAGCGAATGTATTCCCTAGCAGTGCGTTTAAAGCTAGATTCCATTAAGACCTCTTCGACAATATCTTGGATTTGCTCGACACTGGGTGTGCGAGTCTTGATAGTTTCCTCGGCACGTCTTAAGACCTTGTCAGCGAGAGCTTTGGCGCGGTCCGATTTAAACTCCTCGGTCTCAAGGCCGGCTTTCGCGATTGCGTCTGCGATTTTGTCTGGATTGAAGTTGACGATTTTGCCATCACGCTTCTTGATTTTTTTGAACATCGATACCTCCTTCGTTTGTTCAATGATTAATGGTATTATTTACTGATATAACTGGCGGAGCTTTAAACCGGTAATGCTCTTAACGCTCACGCTAGATATAGTGTCTGTATTCTAGTATATAACACTAAATGTGGTTATGCAAGTGGTTTCGTGAGAGTGTTTGTGATATTTATGGGATTCGCTCTAGCCTATAACTTTCCGAAACAGTGAAACTCTCGCCGCATAAAAATTACAACAGGTCGGGCTGAACCTCGACCTGGTACTGTCCAGGCTCTCGGTTCGCGACTGTTGTGATTTTTATCGGGCGAGTTTCATATTGTTTCGGAAAGTTATAGGTTAGAGCGGGTCGGAGCGGTTCAGCCTTGCTACTACTCTGCCTTAAGTATACAACGAACACTAAATCCGCCGTAGCGAAAGTAGTAACCGGCCGAATAGACGCTACTCGAATCAAAGTACAGGTAACGGGTGAGATTCGTACTGGAGTACGACGTAGAACTCCAATAGTTGCCGTACCTGCCCCCACTGCCGAACGAACCATCGTAGTAGTAGCCGGCGAGCAGGAAGTTCGGCGTAGTACCAGGACCTGCGTTATTATAAAAATTGGCACCTGTAGCAGAAGAGTAATCATAGTAGTCACTTTCTAAATTAGCTCCATAAGCTTTAGCGAGGGCATAGAAGTCACCACGTTTCCAGCCATTATTTGAATCTGCTCCTGAAGTCGGTAGTCTCCAACCTTTAGGACAGATGCTTTGCTCGGCATCAGTATTTTCAGCGGCAATAGTACGTCCAGAACCAAGTGTAGTAGCATCCCATGAGTAGTAGGAGTAGCATGGAGTGTTCTGGCCGCTAGCACCACAGTCAGTCGTATTACCGGAATTATAGACGAAAGAGTAATTGTTTTGGTCGAAGCCAGCGGTATCAGAAGCTGGGAGCTTAATCGTGTTTCCGTCTTTAGTAAGATTATTGCTAGTGGTAAAACTATTAATATATGTAGCGTCAACATCTGTGTTTTCTGCGGAGAGAGCAGTTCCTCCTGCGAGGTTGAGGTTTTCTATCATCCAGCATTTGCCGTCTTTCAACTTACCGATTTCGTATTCTGTATTATCACGTGAATCTTTTAGTTTTAGAGTGTCGCCAATAGACATTTCTGCGCAAGTTGTATCAGCATTACCGGCAGCGAAACCTTGCATGGTATCTAATTCTTTCCACATAGCCGTAAGCGAGAGAGCATTAGGTCCACCAGTCTGGTCTAGAGTGTAAGTAAGATTGGTGCCATCTCCGTTTGGATTATATATGGTTCCAGTGCATGAATCGGTGCCGTTCGTGGTGGTAGGGATGGAGTTGCACCAGCCTAAGAATTTATAGCCAGTTCTTTTTGGAGTGATATTGGGAAGGGGGATGGTAGAGCTATGTGTCTTATCGGAAGAATCTACTGGCATATTACTTACTACATTATCATCATAAGTAATAGAATACTTAGTATCAGCATAGGGTTGTGTCAAGAATTTTGTGTAAGCTAAGCATTAGGAGTTTTCCACATGGTCTGCCATCCAGGGCATAGACCTTGTGGTAAACTCCGTAAATTGCAGCTTCGCTTCAAAAAATAT
>JAFWHP010000031.1 GCA_017515125.1 Candidatus Saccharimonadota bacterium
TACACCGCACCTAAATAAGTTATAATTTCAGCTATACTGATTTAAGTATAGCAGAAATTGCGAGCTTTTGAAACCCTTTCGGCTTAGAAATTTCTTCATGGTTTTTAAGTTATAAGTATTACCTCCACTTTGAAAGGACTATTTCGAAGGCTTAGCAATCCCTCTAACCGGCGGGCCCCTAGATTTGTGTGAGGTGGGTCGCGCTTCCGGGGTTCACCCGGTATAGATGTGAAGCGTTAGAGGGCCGAAAAGGACTCAGGTGATGCCCACCCTTACCTGAGTCCTTTTTTGTTAAAATCCGCCATCTTGGCATTTTTCCAACCTCGCTCTATCAATAATAGCGCTTCGGTTGGAGAAAATACCAATCTGACGGATTTTTCCTAAAAAAGACATCTATGCAGCTCACTCCGTTGCTCCTTTTTCCTCGTAATTCATCCCTAAAAAAACAAAAAACCGAAGGATTATACATACATCCCTAAAAAACCAAAAAATTGTTCTTCTTCCCGTATCTGGTGGATTTTTCCTAAAAAGATATATGGTATATCTGGTAATAGAGAAACTTAATAAAGTTTGCTGAAGTTTATTAGGCTTGATATAATATGGCTATGGTAAAAGGAAATAGTTTGGAGAAGTATGGGAAGTTTACGAGGTTTTTTAATGGTGTGATGTATTTTGCCATAATCTGCGAAGGGCTATTGTTTTTGACGCTTGGGGTAAGTTGGCTACTTCGTAAAGATGAGTATAATGCTGGCGGTGGTGGTATGGGAATGGCGCTTTTGTATACAGGTCCTATATTGATACTGAATTTCGTTACGATTATAATGTTTATTGCTTTAAGTTTATCCGCATCAAACAATAAAAAATATAACCGTACATGGGTTATAAAACAATACAAGAAGAGCGCATTATTGTTTGGTATAGAGTTTTTGATTGGAATATTAGCAAACCTTGTTTTATTCGCATAGTCATAGATAATAACCGATTATACTTGACGAGTGTGATATTATTATATATATGGCGAAGAATTTGGTAATAGTAGAGAGCCCGGCGAAGGCACACACGATTGAGAAGTATCTCGGGTCAGATTATAAAGTGCTGGCGAGCGTAGGACATATTCGGAAGGACACAAAGGTCGACAAGTCGACTTTTGATGTGACTTACGAGATAGATCCAGGACATAAGGCGATTATTGCGGAACTAAAGAAAGAGGCAACGAAGGCGGATAAGATTTGGCTAGCGACGGATGAAGACCGCGAGGGAGAATCGATTTCTTGGCATCTTTGCGAAGTATTAAAGTTGCCAAAGAATACGGCGCGGATTACTTTTCATTAGATTACGAAACCGGCACTTGAGAATGCAATTTTGCATCCGCGGACAGTAGACATGGACATGGTGTCGTCCCAGCAGGCCAGACAGACGCTAGACATGCTGGTGGGATATGATTTGTCAGACGTAGTACGACGGAAGGTGCCGGGAGCGATTAGCGCGGGGCGAGTGCAGTCGCCAGCATTACGTTTGATTGTAGAGCGGGAGAAGGAGATTGAGAAATTTGATAGTAAATATAGCTTTAAAATAAACGGTAGTTTCTCGACGGATTCTGCCGTCGTGTCTTCTCCCGTACGTGCTGGTACGGGAGTCCCCCAAGTGGCGTCACCCGTCGATAAGACAACTATTCTTGCGACATATGATGGCAAAACACCAGAGACGGAGGAAGAAGCACGGAAACTACTCGAATCGTTATCGCAGTCACAGTTTAGGGTAGAGGGGGTCGAAGAGACGGAAGGAACTAAGGCGAATCCTGTGCCATTCACGACGGCGGCGCTTCAGATTGAGGCGAATGCCAAACTTGGATTCTCGTCGCGCACAACGATGAGTGCAGCGCAAGGGCTATATCAGGCGGGTTTAATCACCTATCATAGAACCGACTCTCTTAATCTGTCGTCACAGGCAGTCGGAGCGATGGCAAAATACATCGAGACAAAGTTTGGGAAAGAGTACCTGAAGGTGCGACACTTCAAGACGAAAGATGCGTCGGCACAAGAAGCACACGAGGCGATTCGCCCGACTGATGTTTTCCGTCTGTCAGCAGGGAAGAATGATTACGAGAAGCGACTGTACCGGTTGATTTGGGCACGCACCGTGGCGACACAGATGGCAAATGCAAAGGTAGCTAAAACTACCATTCGACTGAGCCATGATTTTGTGGCGAAGGGTGAAGTAGTGATTTTTGACGGGTTTCTTAGGGTGTATGGGAAATCGAAAGATTTGGAATTGCCAAAAGTAGCAAAGGGTGACAAGATGGACTGCCTGGAACTGGTCGCAAAACAGACTTTCGCAAAGCCGCCAGCGAGATATACCGAAGGCTCGTTAGTGAAGAAGCTAGAAGAGCTCGGGATTGGACGGCCGTCTACTTATGCTTCGATTATGACAGCGATTCAAGCACGAAAATACGTTGAAAAAGGCGATTCTGAGGGTCTGGAGCGCGAAGTAATAGAATTGAAGGCGATAAACGGCAAAATCTCACGTACTTTAGCTAAAGAGAAGTACGGAGCGAATAAAGGGCGACTGGTGCCGACGGCGATTGGGGAGTTGGTGAGCGGGTTTTTGACGGATAATTTTAAAAATATTGTGGACTATAAGTTCACGGCGAATATCGAGAAGGATTTGGACCTGGTAGCAGATGCGAAGTTGGAGCGGGTGAAGATGCTACGCGATTTCTATGGGCCGTTTCATGATACGGTGCTAGCAGCCGATGGGGTGGAGCGGTATAATAATGCGCGCCTCCTAGGTCACCACCCGAAGACAGGGCAGCCGATTTATGCGAAGGTAGGGAAGACGGGTGGATTTATTCAGCTGGGCGACAATAGTGCGAAGGGAAAGAAGGCGAAAGATACGGAGAAACCGCGATTTGCACCGCTGCCGAAGCGAAAATCGGTGAAGACGGTGACTTTGGAGCAAGCGTTGAAGCAGTTAGAGTTACCGGTGTTACCAAGAGTATTAGGAAAAGCATCGGATGGGATGGAAATTATTGCGGCAAACGGGCCGTTTGGGCCGTATCTTAAGGGAGGAAAGTATAATATCACGATTAAAGATTATGACCCCTATACGATTACACTAGAAGAGGCGTTGCCACTCTACCAGAAGAAAATCGATTCGATTATTGCCGACTGGGGTGATGTGCTGATTATCAACGGGGCGTATGGTCCGTATGTAAAGGGGCCAGGGCGGCGCAATAACGTGAAAATACCAAAAGAAACCGACCCGAAGTCAATTACTGAGGCGGCGGCACGAGAATTGCTTGCAAATAAGCCCAAAACGACGCGTCGCGGAGTGCGAGGTGGGCGAAAGAAGGCTACAGTAAAGAAAACCAGCTGACAAGCAGAAGACGGCA
>JAFWHP010000032.1 GCA_017515125.1 Candidatus Saccharimonadota bacterium
ATGCAACAAGGCCGAATTATTTATGTTTTCTTATTAATACTTTATGTTTATTTAACAAAACAATTATGTTATTTTATTAAACGCTTTTGTTTTACATCTGGGGGTATTTAATGCTATAATTCGCGCAGGTAGTGGCGGGCGTACTTTCAAAGAAAGGTTGGTGAAGCGGAGTGAAAAACAGGTATAAGCTTAAAAACGCTAACGAACTGGAACTAATGACATTTCAGAATGCGAATTCAATCTGGATAGAGTTTTGGCGACTTGGACGAAGATGTGATGATGCTTATGATACTTTGCTTTTTGCAACCGAGCGGTTGCACGAGGTTGAAAAAGAGAGTAAAGAAGGTGAAGGAGTGACTGATTACCGACTGGTACTTGCAAGGAAAAGATATGTGTCGGCAGCAGAGGAGTATGAATATCAAAAATCCGAGCGAGCAAAAGCGAAGGCCAGGCTGACGCGAATTAGGCACCGATAGACACAAAAACACTGTTTAATAAGTGTTGACGCGTAAGATATCACTCATGTTATTGGCCCTTAGCGGGCAATCAACCATTATCGAAAAGAGGCGCAGGATTGCGCCTCTTATTAATGATTTGCTAATTAAATAGCTGTGTACTTAATTAAGCGATTTTGGTAACCCGGATTTCGCTATATTTTTGGCGATGGCCAGTTTCTTTATGGACACGCTTTTTTGCTTTGTAGCGAATAACGCGAATCTTATCTCCCTTAACTTCGGGCGTTACTACTTCTGCTGAAACTTTTACGCCCTTTACCGTTGGAGCACCAACAGTGGTTTTGTCACCGTCGATAACGAGTAAAGCGTCAAGTTCGAGCTCTTTAGTGCCTGTCGGGAGGAGGTCCACCCGTAGGGTCTCTTGTTCGGCGACGAGATATTGCTTCCCGCCTACCAGAATGACTGCTTTTTTCATACTATTCCTTTGCTTATCTATGTAATTGTATCATATTTTATAGTATTTGAAAAGACCCCTTGCGAGGTCTTTTCAATTGAGGCGGAGCTGACGATTACTGCTTAGTAGGCTGGTTTTTGCCATCTGAAGATTCTTCGGCTTTGGTTCCATCATCTTTGCCAGAAACAGAGCTTTCTACGGTTTTGAGAGTTCTGTTGCTACGGTATAGATAGTAGGCACCGCCACCTAGACCCAACACAATAATGACAGCCATGACTATTTCTAGTGGACCAGTGTTTGGAAGCTCTTGGCAGCCCTCCATTTCAGGATTAGTTTTGCAGTTCTTTTCCTGACATTCTGGAAGTGCTGGGTTGGTTTCGCAATTATCGAGAGTTGGGGTTGGCTCTTCGCAGCCATCTTCTTTCTTGACGGTAATACTGACAGAATCATCCTTACTGTCGCCAGTAGAAACATCACTGTCATAGGTTAGTTTGGCGCTATTGATTAACTCGCGACCAGTGCAATCAAAATCCTCGCCGGCTTTGACTTTGTATTTTAGGTAAACTACGTTGCCGGTTCCGATAGTGCCAAGATTAAAGCCCGTCGTAAAAATACTATCCGATTGGGTTTCTTCTACGGTTGAGCTATTTGCCCTCAAGGTAACACTGCCCGGGACGAGCGTAAGCCCTTCTGGCAGCGTGTCTTTTACAACGGCGTTAGTTAAGGCGACGTTGCCGGTGTTTTCGATTGCGAGTTGATAATAGGCTTCTTCGCCAGGCTGCAAGACAACGCTTTCGCCGAAATTCACACCATCCTTCGAGACGGATTTGTTGATAGTACCTCCTAGCTCTTCGGCTTGAAGAACATAAGATACTACACCATGATACTCCTCGCAGCCGGGGATAATTCCGTTTAATGCATTCAGCCCGACTAGAGCACCGCCTTCAGTAAAGAGAGTCGAAGGCATCACGCTGCCGTTGGCCCTCCAGTCATTGTATATTTTGGCAGACCCTGCGACGTAGTGAAGCAAAATCTTGTCGGTCGTCGTAGTCATATAAGCCTCATCCCAAACCGAAGCAGGGTTGGAGTTGTCGGCGGTGATTTTGGCCGAAATGGTGCCTTTTTCGGCGGGCGTGAGAACCGTAGAGAAAGAAGTGGACATATGGGTACGGAGAGCTACGCCGACGTTGTTGTGGGCGGAGTCGTTCAAAGTTGCGGAGGCATTATTATGAAAATAAACGTAGACTAAGTATTGCTTACCGGGTTGAACTTCCACCTCGTTCTTAAGATCAGTGACAGCAGTGTTGATCTCGCCGACGCGGACGAAATCACGCTCATCACCAATAGTGGGGTTGTTCGTAATTGAGTTGAAGGTTGGATATGTCGCGGGATTCTCCATTGTGAAGGTTGCGCGTTCTGGGCCCCAAGCGGAAACGGCGACCGTACTGATTAGGCTAAGTCCGAGCGTAGCTGCGCTTAAGCCTAGTTTTTTATAGTTATTATATTTTTTCATTTGATTCCTTTCTGCCTTCCCTTTTTGTTATTGTATTCCTAAATCTGCTAAGGCATCACTAACTTCTACGTTATCGACTGGAGCAGCTTCTACCGGGATTGCAGCTTCGTCGGCAGCAGCTTGCGCACTAGTATCGGGGGCGACAGTATATTCCGGTTCAGGAGCAATATTCGCCGAATAGTCATTCGCTGGAGCCTCTTGTACTACTGGGGCAGGGGTTTCAGGCTGGGCGGCTGGAGCCGCAGCGGATGTTTCGGCTGTGGCCGCTGGTGCGGCGGCTTCATTAGTCACTATTTGGGCGGCAGTTTCGCCAGTTGCGACTGGTTCGGGAGTGACTTGTTCTGGCGTAACTGGCTGAGCCTGCTCTACATGAACTTCATTGGTGCCAACATCTTCTGCTATATCCTGCTGAATTTCTTGATCAATTCTAACAGCGTTTTCTGCATCTTTGGGTGCTAAGGTCTCTGATTGAGGCTGGGCCTCGGTTTGGGCTGGGGTCTCAGGTTGCTTGGGCTTCTCGGTTTCTTGTTTTTCTTCTTTTTTAGGTTTGGACTGTTCTACAGGAGTAGTTTCGCTTGGAGTATTTGTGTTGACAGGGGTCGTTATGACTGGCGTGCCGGTTGAGGTTTCTGATTGGCGGGTTTCGGACTCGGATTGTCTAGTTTCAGATTGCTGCTCGGTTTCTTTTTTTTCTGTCTTGTTTGTCGCCCTCTCGCCCTCTTTAATTTCTACTATAGCGACGGTGCCATCTGAATGGTGCACGAATAATTGATCTGTGGGATTACCACAATCTTCTTTACTAACCCAGTGCACCGATACATCATTTACTTGAGTTTCACTGACTAGGATTTCCTTTCCTGTCAGGTCGCTTTCTACGTATCTACCATGTTTCTCGCCGGATTCGTCCTCGATAACGCCCATGTTGTGGTACTTGCCATTTCCGGTTTCATAATGATATGTAGTATTATCAAAGAATGCTTTTTGCGCTTCTTGGAACTTAAGCTTTTCTTCTGGCGACATATTTTTAATTTTTTCTTCGGCTTCCGCTTGCGATAGGCCTTCGAAACCTTCAAAACTGCCGGCGATAGCGACTGCGGCCGCAGGTTCTTTCATGGAATATGCAAAGAATTCCTGGACATCCCCTCTTTGCTCGGCGGTGGCTTCTTCAGGATTAATGCCCATGGCTTCTAGCACTGCGTCAGGGTTTCCTACAGCATGATCCGAAACTTTTCCTTCGGCATTGTAACAACCTATATTATCGTATTGCAGGTATGAACCATCGATACTAGCGTCCAGTACTTCATAGCCCGTGAGTTCTTTTTCGCTCGTCCATTGCTCGGCGCCGATTTGGGCGGCGAGTTCGTCGGCAGAGCTAATATTTAGCTCGGTTTCAAACTCAGTTTCGACAGGTGCTTCTGATTCGGTCTCGATAGCGGCTTTGGCCTCAGCGCCTTCGTTTGATTTGTTAAACTTGACTGCAACAAGAGTCGCAATCCCAGCCAGTGCGACCATTACGGCCGGAGCGCCGTACTGCTTTAGGAAATTCTTGAAGCCTTTGTTACGCTTCGCGGCGGCACCGGTTTGCTCGGCGCTACGTCCTGATGGGTCGGCTTCGGGGCCAGATGTCGACTCGCCGGATGCTGTCCCAGACGGATCACCTTCGGGCTGAGATGGGGTTGCGCTGGGCGCTGGCTCCGGATTAGATGCGGGGGCCTGGGCTTTTTCAATTTGTTCGATTTGTTCGATTATGCTGGCGCATTTTTCCCAGTCGCCTCCTGCGGCCTCAAGTTCCTTATATAACCCGTTGAGTCTTTCCTCACGCTCTCGCTCTGCCCGTTCTGCAGCGCCGACCGACTCACCTCGCGCTCGGTTCCCTGCTCTACCATTAGTTTCCCCGCCAGACGTTGGCGTTGCATTAGGATTAAACATTTTGACCTCCTCTCAAGTATTCTACGCCGAATTTAGTCATAGCATCAGAGATGGTTTTCTCGACATTTATATTATACTTTTGGAAAAAACTTTGGAAGACGGAAGGGTTTTCCTGCTCGACGGCCAGAAGGTTGTTTAATTCGACAGATTGAGACTCAGTAAGATTACCGAAGAGCGCTTGAATAATACTGTTGTCTAGGGCCTTGATTTGCTTTTCTTTGAAACTGCCAATCTCCTCGGGATTATTGACGGGGAGAGGACGTTTTTTGATTAATTCGTCGATAAACTTCTCCAGAGTTTCTCGATCAATAAGATAGTCTTCCATGCTTATTCCATTTTAGTTATTGATATTATTTGACCTTTCTGTTTTAAGTTTAGCATAACCTTGTTTTAGAGTCAAATGTTGGTATTCGGCTTTGTTTTAAATCCGAGCAGACAGGCCCTACAAAAAACCGAACTTAGTGTTCGGTTTTTTGCCCTGCGGTGCTTTGGAGCCCTTAAATGGCATCATTTGATTTTAAACTGTAATTTATGACTGTGTTATTTTTAATCTATCTTATAGGCATTTTCCTGTTTATATTTGATATTTTGTTTTGATTTTGTATTACATTGGTTTCCTTTCCTTGAAACGGTTAATCTATCAGTTATCTACCTTAGGCGGCTTTTAAAATCTTGTTCCAATCGACCATGTTTTTGATTGCGAGTTTGACTGGGGAGTTTTTGATCTTGGCGATTGTTTCTTTGCTTACTTTTTTGGGAGGAATATAGGTCTTTTCGTCCTCGTAAGGTTGATAATCGATGTCATCTCTCCAGTCGGAATCAATGACTTGATTTGGTAGATTAATTGTTTCTTGCATTTTATTTTTCCTTTTGTTTGTTTTGTTATTTGTTATTTGTTAGAATTTTTGTTTTGTTTTCTAACTTGTCCTTATTGTAGCACACATGGGCTTTTTTGTCAATAGTGTTTATGCTTTATTTTCGCAATATTGTCAAATTTACGGGGGTAAGATTGGCTAAGAATTATTACAAACCCGCCTTTTCGCCTGAATTTCCTCCCAAAAAAACCGGGCTTTCGCTCGGTTTTTAAATTAGAGTAGCTACGGTTGCTAGATTTTTTCGAGGGAGATAGTGACGTTCTCGCCGAAGACTTTGGCGATTTCATCATACGAATAGTTGGAGGATCTATCGATCTCGGTAGCACCTACCTCGGTCTTGATAAACGGCTCGTGGCCCTTTGGTAGGTCGCAAGAAAGCGACAGTTTAATCTGATCGTCTTGACGGAGTCCGGCGTGCTTTCTGGCAGACTGGACGGCGCGGATGATTTCGCGCGCGCGGCCTTCTTCGAGAAGCTCCGGTGTGAGGGTTTTGTCAAGTTCGAGTTTCTTGCCGTTTAGAACTATTTTGACATTAACCTCCTCGGCGATAATCTGTTCGTAGAACTTTTCGAGCTTTTCCCCATCATAAGTAAGCTTCGAGAGGGGCTGACGAATTTTAATCTGGTCCTCGGTATCGGATTTTTGCATCCTCAGGGCCAGGGCATCCGTAATAATCTGGCGAGTACGAGACATTTGGTTTAGCAAATCCGTATCGACTGGGCCGGCAGATGGCCAATTGAGGAGATGAACCGAACTGTCGCTGCCGGTCATTTTTTGGTACAATTCCTCGGCTAGGAATGGAGTGAAGGGAGCGAGGAGCTTGGCAAGATAAACTAGGACATAGTATAAGGTAGCAAATGCTTCATTCTTGTCTTCCGTATCATCATTTTTGCTGAAACGGCGGCGAGAGCGGCGAACGAACCAGTTACTCATGTCGTCAATAAATGGGATGACATTCTCGAGAGCCTTCGGAATGTTATACTCATCCATGCCTTTAGTGATTTCGTCACGAAGCTCATAGAGACGGGAGACGATCCAAGTATCTAGAGGGTTTGAAGCGTCCGAAATAATGTTCTTCTCGGACCGGAGTCGCTCGCTCCCGTCGTCACGGGGCTCGCGCTCCTCGCTCTCTCGGTCGTAACCTCCGAAGCGTCCTCGAAGAACATTATCTTCGGACGCTTTGGAAACCTTAATTGTAGCGTTTTCAAACCCTTCCAAATCATCAGAATCGATACCCTCGACCTCAGCATAAGTCGTGAAGAAATCATAAACATTCCAAATCATATTGAGTTTGCGGTGAACGTCGGAGACGTCTTTGTCGAGAAGAGCGAAATCTTCGCCAGAAAGGACCGGGCTAGAAAGGAGCAAAAAGCGAAGCGCATCAGCAGAATATTGGTCCATGAGAACATTTGGATCGGTGTAGTTGCCGAGAGATTTGCTCATTTTGCGGCCGTCATTGCCAGCTAATGTTCCAGTGGTAATAACATTTTTATAGGCATTTTTGGGGCCGTTTTTGGCGTTTTCGCCGAAGGCGCCAATCTCGGCAAGAGCGGTGTTTACGGCGTGGACGTAATAGAACCAGGCGCGGACCTGACCGACGTATTCAACTATGAAATCGGCCGGATAGTTGTTTTCGAACTTGTCTTTGTTCTCAAAAGGATAATGCAATTGTGCAAATGGCATGGAGCCAGATTCGAACCAACAGTCGAGAACCTTTTCGATACGAGTGAAATGCTCGAGATGAGCAGATTCCGATATTACTGGGGTGGGTCCTGCCGCGTTTTTCCCTCCCGCAGCTCCACCCTTCGGGTGTTCTGTGGGAGCCCTTCCAAACGCGTCACCCACCCCAACTGGGAATACTCGCCCATCCGCAACATAGGCATCGAATTCAATTTCATCGACCCAGGGACGGTGGTAGTCGTCGAGTCGTTTGCCAGAGTATGCTTCGAGTTCGTCGTAAGAGCCGATGACTAAGACTGTGCCTTCTTTTGATTTCCAAACCGGCATAGCGGTAGCCCAAAAGCGATCGCGAGAGAGATTCCAATCTGGGGCAGCTTCGATATTCTTAGCAAAACGCCCATGCTTTAAGTAGGATGGGAACCAATTAATGTTTTCGTTTTCTTCAAGCATCATTGTCTTTTGGCCGTCAATATCAAAGAACCAGGACGGGAAAGCGCGGTACATAATACGCTCTTTACTTCTTGGATTAAACGGATACTCGTGCTGAATGTACTCAATTTTATAGATAATTCCCTTTTGCTCAAGGCACTTGGCGATAAACTTATTCGCAGCCCAAATCTGAATACCATATTCGTCAGTATCACGAACGCCGAGCGCATGAAGCTTGTCGGCGTACTCTGGTAAGTAGTAGCCGTTCTCATCAAGAACATCAACAAAACCGATAGCGCCACGGTTCTCGACGGGTCCTGCTGCCGTACCTTCTGGGCGGGTCCTGCCGACTTTTCCTCCCCCAAAATTTTTACTTTGTAAAACATTTTGGGGGTCCCCCTCCAAAGTCGTCACCCGCCCATGCGGCCCCCCGACGGCGTCGGCTGTCGATGTATTATGTTTTTTGTAAAGTTCATAATCGTCTTCACCATAAGCGGGAGCGATATGAACGATACCGGTACCTTCGTCTGCGCCGACAAAGTCTGCGGTGAATACTTGGCAGATTGTACCGTCTAGGGATTCGTATTTGAGGCCAACGAGGTCTTTGCCCTTAATGGATGTAACTGGATCCGCCGTGCTCTGGACGGGTCCTGCCGGACCCTCTCCCTTCCCAAAATTTTTGCTTCGCAAAACATTTTGGGAGCCCTTTCCGGGTCCGTCACCCGTCCATGACATATCCGTTAAGTTTATTAACTCGTAGTCGGTGTCTTTGAAAATATACTTGGCTCTAGATTCAGCAATAATATACGTTTCGTCGCCTACTTTAACTGCAATGTAGTCCATGTCAGGGTTGACGGCGAGGGCGCGGTTGGCCATTAAGGTCCAGGGTGTAGTGGTCCAAGCCAAGAAATATACAGGAGATTCGGAAGCGATATTTTTCAACGTGCTCGGTTCGCGATCGTTGTCAAAAAGGCTGTCGGTGCCTCGTAAATATTGAGAAATACCATCTTCCGAATCTTCGTCTGTCGTCAACTTGAATTTTACATAGGCGCTTGGATCGGTAACGGTTTGGTAGGCGTCATTATCCATAGTGACTTCGGCTTTGGAAACTGGTGTAGCGAACTTCGTGTCGTACATTAAAACTTTACGACCTTCGTAGATTTTACCTGCTTCGTAAAGTTGCTTGAAGGCCCACCAGGCAGATTCCATGAAGTCTTTATTCATGGTGCGGTAGCAGTTATCGAAATCTACCCAGCGGCCAACACGATCAATGGTAGAGCGCCAGGTCTCCGAGTTGGCAACCATGGATTCGCGGGCTTTATTAATATAATCTTCGAGCGACCATTTAGTGCCAATATCACGACGATCAGTGATGCCGAGTTGTTTCTCGACGTAGTTTTCGGCGGGGAGGCCATGACAGTCCCAACCCCAACGGCGTTCGACACGATAGCCATTCATGGTCCAAAAGCGCGGGACAACATCTTTTACAATAGAGCTAAGAAGAGTGCCATGATGGGGGTTACCAGTGATGAATGGTGGGCCATCATAGAAAACATAAGATTTATCAATCGGTCTTTGCTCTACTGATTTTTTGAATGTTTGGTTCTTTTTCCACCACTCGGTAATGGCTTTTTCGTATTCTATGGCCTTGCGGCGACTCCCTGCTCTATATTTCATATCTATATATTATACCACATTTATTGATTGCTTGGGCAGGAGAGGTAGCTGTATTCATGGCACGGTTTCGGAAAGTTTTGCTTAATTACATACAGAATCGCTTGTGGAACCTAGCACTATTTGTTATAATAGTGCTAGGTGGCAACTTATCTAGGAAGTTGCCTGCGGTTAAAGTACTGGGTTACCATTCAAAACGAATGGTAACCTTTTTGGTTTTAGAACCGAATTTGAGTGCAAGCGTTAAACTATTCTTCATCTTCGTTCTCCTTTCTGTTTTTGTGTTTAGCATTAACTTGGGGAGATAAATCTAGGCTACCTAGAATCACCACGTGTAAATCCCCCCTTCGCGGGGCGAACCTTCAAACATTAACCAACCAGGTTCGCCCACGGTGAGGGAGATCTAATATCGCAAACCAAAAGTTACTCCAACCTGCCCCTTATGTAGCACAACTTACAATAGATTACAACCCCTTTAGCGGAGAGTTTTTGTCATAACTGTTTTGTTCTCTGTTATTTTCGACTTGCCTCTTGTGCTTAAATTCTATTCCGCTATGGTTGAATTTAGCGCTAGAATTTTGCGGTTTTACGATTTTCCGCACAAATTATAAAAATCGTACATGATAGTAAATGCAATTCACTAATTATCATAAGTCGGAACATTTTTATAAATGCGATACGCAATAACAATGGCGCCGTTAAGATTTTAGATGCTAGTTTATTTTAGCTGGTTAGCGCAGAAAGCGCTAAGTTCTGGGATGTCATTTGCTACCGTATCCCAGAGAATTTCTGGAATGACTTTACCATAGGCATGAACGATATGGTGCCTAAAGCCCACGATTGCACCCCACTCGATTTCTGGATGTTTACTTTTGAAATCATCGCTGAGCTTGCTCGCGCACTCGCCGATTTGTTGGACAAAAAAGGCAACCATTGCTCTATACCCTGGGTGTTCGCGAATTAAATCTTCGTTTAAGGAAAATTCTTTTACCACTTGGGAAATATCGTCGCAATAATTTGTAATCATTTGCAGGAGAAACTTGTCGCTATCATGCCCCATATAATAAAATCCTGTCTTGCTTGATTAAATCGAAGAAGCCTGGGAACATGCCGTCTTCGGAGGTAACATCGACGTTCGTGCCTAGTTCTCGTTCTAATTCTTGGCAGAGATGATAGTAGTCTTTGTAGGTATGTACGTCACCTCGGTCAATAATCAGGTCTACGTCAGACTGCTCGGTGGCAGTATTTTTAGCGTAGGAACCAAAAAGATAGGCGTTTTTAATGCCATATTTCTTGCCGACCCTCGATACTACTTCTTTGATTCTACTTAATGTCAACATGGTACCCTTTATTTTATACTTAAATTATAGCGTAGATTGAGGAAAATAGCAATATAAACCTAGCGCTGGCGTTGTTGTAAAAAGTTTTTTAAAAAATAAAAATGTGTTATAATGGAATCGTAATAAATTTCAACACTCAACGCACTTTAATTATTATGTAGAGTTCGCATTTCGTTCAAAGGAAGAAATGGCGCCAGTAGGTCCAATTTTCTTTGAAGTCTTTGCGGACTAAAAAGTACGTTGGGTGTTGAAGCCTACTGGTGCCATTTTTTGTATTTATGCCTTTTGCAAAAATGGCACCAGTAGGGGAAGATATTAGTAAAGGCATGATAAGAGGTAAAACATGAAGAAAACATATCACTTAGCAAATAAAACCATGAGCGGGTCCTGCCGCGTTTTTCCCTCCCGCAGCTCCACCCTTCGGGTGTTCTGTGGGAGCCCTTCCAAACGCGTCACCCGCTCATGGTTTACCACATTATCTGCTTTATTATTAAGCTTAGTAGTATTTAATTCAGTGTCTGCTCTCACTTACCAAAATGATACCGATGTAGACTTTACCATTAACCCTACTATCTCATTATCAATATCGGGTGATTTAATTATAAATAATCTCACTCTTGGCAACAGCCAAAATAGTAATGAGATAACCATTGCTGTGTCTACTAATAATGCCTATGGTTATAACCTCAGCGCCACGGTAGGCAATGATAGCGAATATAACACCAGAGATTTAGTGCGCAATGATTCATCTTTAGCCACTAAGCCTACTATATCTAGTATAGATTTTAGTTCAGACAGTGGCAATTATCTATCTGAACTAACTATAAACGGTGACAACAATGGCGCTTGGGGCTATTCTATTGATGGTGGCGATACATACAATGGTTTACCGTTATATAACGACGACAGTAATGTGGCTGTCTTGAATGACTCCATTACTATGCCTGAAAATGGCACGGCCACCACTAGCTTTTTAATTGGTGCTATAGCTAGCGATTCCCAAGCGGCTGGAGAATATAACAATGTTATTAATTTCTACGCTGTTACTAATCTAGCCCCTACTACTTTTGACGAAGCTTTCGCCGCTGCTGGTAAACATCTGTACAAAGGTTACTATAAAATGCAAGATATGAGTAGCAGTATATGCAACCTAGTAGAAGCGCAGGGCGACAGTAGGGTTGTGTCAAGAATTTTGTGTAAGCTAAGCATTAGGAGTTTTCCACATGGTCTGCCATCCAGGGCATAGACCTTGTGGTAAACTCCGTAAATTGCAGCTTCGCTTCAAAAAATATTCCTCATTTTGCAACATATAAT
>JAFWHP010000033.1 GCA_017515125.1 Candidatus Saccharimonadota bacterium
AATAGGCATGAAGTCACCCGCGGGTGGAAGAGTGGGTTAAGTGTTTAGGAAACCTCAGCCCGACCTGTTGTAATTTTTATGCGGCGAGAGTTTCACTGTTTCGGAAAGTCATAGGCTAGAGCGGATTGACAAGAACACTTAACTCCTCAGCTTCCTTATAGTGAACAAAATTGTGAGATTGGAGTTCTGTGCGATTGTAACAATATCTCGGCGCTCGCAAATAGCGAAGGATACGCTAATTTGGAGTTTCATACCTCATTTCCAAAACTCGCAAAAATATGGACTTTTAGAAACGGTTGTGGTATTATAATGGATAATAAGGATTTATATGAAATAAATAGCTATGCCGTCACCCGCGGGTGGGAGAATGGGTTAAGTGTTCGAAAAAGCGCAAGACCACCCTCCCGCAGGCGAGAGGAATCCCAAGCATTCCAGCGAGACTTAGCCACCTATAAGCGAAATAACCAGTAACACTGTACACGCAAAAGCTGTCGAATCGATACGGTCAAGAAATCCGCCATGTCCCTCCGAGCCACCGATCAACATTTCCAGCTTCTCGAAGAATTTATTTTTAATCAAAATCTCATTTGAATCTTTTACTTTAAATCGTCGCTTTAAGTAACTTTCGAACAAATCTCCCACTAGCGCGAGTGGCCCACAAAGCAGGAACATCCAGTCCGCCCACAAATCCCCGCCTGCGGCAATCTTAATCGCAACCAGCCCGATCGACATTCCAAGACCAAGCAGAGTGCCCTCCCATGTCTTATTTTTGGATACGGTCGGGAAGGGTCGGCTCTTCCCAAAGACCTTTCCGCCGAAAACTTTACCAAATAAATACGCAAAAATATCATATCCCGGTACACCGAGTATAATGTACCAGAAGTAATCTACATTGACTCGGCAGACAAAAATTGAACCACAAACCAAAAATACCAACTCGAGCAAGCATAGGAAAATATTTAACGCTGTGGCACTACGCTTTTTCTTAAAAAAAGATAAGAGCTCAATCGCCGCCACAAACGCAAAAAAACCAAAGATAATCTTAAACGGAATACTGTCAAAAGTATAAAGCCCGATTAGCGCTACGACAAACATACTTACACCCACAATAGTCCGCACCTTAAAGTTTCTGTCCATGCTTAAATTATACCACACTTTATGATAAAATAGTTAATATGCCGTTAGAATTTGTTTACAATAAAATCAGAAATACTTTGCGCAGAATCGATATGAAATTGGAGCGTGCGAAGTATAACTATATCGATAAGCTGCCTCAGGATATCCAATACCCCGAAGGCGGGCTGTACGATATAGTTTATGAATCTTCCTGTAAGTGGCCTCATAATACGGCCCTGCAGTATTTCGAAAACGAAATTACTTACAAAGATTTAATCAAAAAAATCAACAGAGTCGCTGCCGCCCTAAAAGCCATTGGCGCCGAAAAGGGCGAGAAGATTACCGTCTGTATGCCAAATACTCCCGAGGCTATCTATATGTTCTATGCCATCAATGAAATCGGCGCTGTTGCCAATATGGTTCATCCTCTGTCGAGTGAAAACGAAATCGAGGATTATGTTAACCAGGCCCATTCGAAAATCATGCTCTGTATCGACATTTCTTACCCGAAGGTGGAAGCGATTATTAAGAATACCGAACTCGAGCAAGTTATCGTTGTCTCGCCGACTCGTTCTATGGATCTGTTGGTTCGCGCTATTTATAAAGTTACCAAGGGTCGCAAAAACCACATCAAGAAATCTCAGCACGTCATTACTTGGGATAGATTCCTTCAGAGAGCAGGAAAATTTATTGGTAATCCCCACGCGCGTGTTAACGCACGCGACGAGGCCGTCATTATGTATTCCGGCGGTACTACCGGTAAGCCCAAGGGTATCATTTTGACAAATCTTAATTTCAATGCTCAGGCTCTCGGCGCGAAGTATCTCGTTCCAGAGCTTTTCAAGACTGACTATTCGTTTATGGCCTTCTTACCGATCTTCCATCCTTTTGGGTTCGGCTGTTGTATCCATATGCCGCTCATGAATGGCGCTCGCTCCTTCCTCATTCCGCAGTTCAACCCGAAGAAATTCAAGAGTTATATCACTAAATACAAAGTCAGTATTCTCGTCGGTGTTCCCTCGGTTTTTGAATACCTTACTCGCATCAAATTTAAAAAAGGCGTGCTAAGAACCGTCAAATATGTAGTTTCTGGCGGCGACATGATTAGTATGAGCAACAAGGAGAAAATCAATGATTTCTTACGCGCACATGGTTCAAAGGCTCTTATCGAAAACGGCTATGGTCTCACTGAGGCTTCTGGTGGCTTCATCTTTTCTCCGCTTAGCGTCGCCGAAGATCCAGATGCTATCGGCTACCCGCTTCCCGATAACGAAGTCGTGATTATGGATTTAAAGACGCACGAGCCCGCCAAGCTTGGCTCCGACGGCGAGATATTGGTGCGCGGTCTTTCGGTCATGAAGGGCTATCTCGGCAAGCCAGAGGAAACCGCTAAAACGTTTATTAAAATCGGCACCAAGAAATACCTCCGTACTGGCGATATAGGCTATGCTGATGAGAATGGCGTAATTCACTTTCGCGCCCGTCTGAAACGCATGATTATCAGTAATGGCTATAATATCTATCCTGCCAATATTGAAGACATTACCTTGAAGTGCAAACTAGTCAAAGCTTGTGCCGCCGTCGGCCGCGAAGATAAACTGCGTGGCGAGAAAGTGGTCGTGTTCGTCGTGCCAGAAGCGGAAGCCTCCGAGCGCGCTATTAAGAAAGAACTGAACACTATCTACAAAAAGAATCTCGCCAAATACGAGATACCTCGCGAAATCCGCTTTATCGAGGAGCTTCCCAAAACCAAGCTCGCCAAAGTCGACTTCAAAGCGCTTGAAAAGCTATAAGAGTCCTTCAAACCAAACTTACCAAGGCCGACTTCAGAACGTCAAAGAAGCTACAAACTTGTTCGATTCTCTAGCGCCGCCGAAAGTGTAATTTGATCAGCATAGGACAAATCAACGCCTAGCGGTAACCCCCGCGCGAGCCGGGTTAGTTTTAGGGCGGGGTTTTGTTCGTGCAAGAGTTTTTCGAGTAGCAAAGCCGTCGATTCTCCCTCGACCGAAGGATTCGTCGCGATAATCACTTCTTTGACATTATCGTCGTTAACTCGCTTAACTAGCTCTCCGATATGCAATTGCTCTGGCGTAATCCCGTCAATCGGCGAAATCGCTCCGCCCAGTACATGATAAGTTCCTTTATAAGAATTAGTCTGCTCGATAGCATAGATATCTAAAGGCTCTTCGACCACCATGACAGTAGCTTTATCTCTCTCCGGATCGCTATAAAAAGGCGAAACTTTGTCCTTGGCATCCATCAATGCAAATGTCACTGGGCAAGACCTTACTCCGCTATGTAGACTACTCAAGGCCTCTGCGATTGTATCCGCCACTTTTTCGTTTGCATTAAAAAGGTAGTAGGCATACCTCTCCGCCGTTCTCGGCCCGACGCCTGGCAACATAGAAAGTGCTTCAACTACATTCGTTAGAGCTTGTGGTAACATAAAAAATCTTAAACCTCACTAACCGCGCCAAAATTGGTCTTACATTCCAAGGCCAAGGTTACCAAGCCCGCCCATTAGCGGCTTCATCTTTTCGGTTGCGATTTCCTGTGCTTTAGCAAAACCGTCACGCATACAGTTTTCTATCCAGCGCTCCAATTCATGAATGTCATCAAGGTCAACTTTCTCCGGGTCGATCTTTACCTTTTTGACTTTCAACTCGGCATTAATCTGCACGACTACCGCGCCATCTCCGGCTTCTACTTCAACAATCTCGTTCTTAAGCTCCTTCTGAGCCTTCCGAAGCTGGTTGAGCAGCTTCATTTGATCCATTTTCTGTCCCATTTTGTTCTCCTTTATCAATATATGTATATAGATATATTATATCAGAATTATCGCGGAGTGGCGAGGTAATAATTCTCGAAATCGTATAGCCCTGCGTATTCTCTGGTAACCGACCAAGCATGGCTATTTCGGAAGCCTCCGGAACCTTATCAAAAACCTTAATGTCGCTCTTCTCTTCTAAGATTTTATAAAAATCATAATGGTCCGCCACTACTAAGTTTTGATTCGTTAGATTCTCCTTAATAATGTTTATGTCGTAAGAAAACGCATCTGCCACATTGGGGTTGTATCGATAGCCATAGAAGTATTGTAAGAGGCTCGGAGTAATGATAATCCCAAACAAAACTGTAAGTGGCAGCAGTGCGGAAATCCTCGCATAGGGATTTTCTGGAAACAACCCATACCATTTTTCCAGCAAATATTTCACGCCATGTGCTGTCAGAATTGAGAATGGCAATATTAAGAAAACCACATTCTCGGGGCTAAAGCCCGTAATGGCAACACAGAATACCAGAAGCGACGAGGCAATCGAATTTCTGGAGGCAAAGAACCCTTTAGTCGTAGAAAAAAGACCAATCAGCGCTAAGGCAAAAATCGGTAAACTAATCAATGGAGAAAGTAGGACTCCTTCGATTCCTCCATGCCAAGCAAAAACCGGTGCGAACCCTTGGGCTATATTTGCGAAATAATGCGCAAATTCAAAGTTCTCACTCGCAAGCAACTGCTTGACTGTAACTGGATGGTGGGCGATACTGATGCCAAGCAGCGTAAACCCAGCGATTATCATAAAAACGACAAGTAACAACGGTAGTTTTGGTAAATTCTTCACTATAAATCTCAGATGCGGTTGAAGCATCACGAACAGTACGCAGAAAATCGCAAAATAAATCATATATGGAGTAAAAATAGATAGTAGCATTGCAATGGCGAAAGCAAAGCTATAAAGCGGCTTAGGTCGCTTCTCTCCTTGTATCTTTGAGCCTAGCCACAGGAGTAAGGTTGGCCAAAAAACAATCATAATAAGTGGTGTTCCCGATCCAGCCAAAAACAAGAAAGGCGTTGAAAGCACAATGAGGCATGACGACAGAAGCGATACATTGCTTTTAAACCATCTATTTAGTAGTAATATCAGCATCAGACCAAGTAGCAATCCAACTAAAATACTCGGCAGTTTCACGCTAAATGACGAAAGCCCCAAAAACATAATCGCAAACTTTTGGACAATTCTGTATGGCAGATCAACTAAATCTCCATTCAAGATTCCATCCCGCCCCAGGTAGTAGGAATTCGTCGCTGACTCCATTTCGGCTTCCGAAAGGCCAGTCTGCGCAAAAAGTGGTAAAGAAACCAAAAGCCCCACAAAAGCCAACCCTAATATGACATAGCCAATTATAAACCTATACCGATATAAAAATAATTTAGAAATTACAATTTTCTTCACATAAGTATTATATCATTGTTCATGCGTAGTATCAAGCGACATAAATCTGAGTAATTCTGGATGGAAGTATAATTCGATTTTGCCAACCGCACCATGGCGGTGTTTTTGAATCAGCAACTCTGTGATATGAGTTTCTTCATAGTTGTCGTCGTTTTGTCGATAGTAATCGGGCCGGTGTAAAAACATTACGAGGTCTGCGTCCTGCTCGATAGACCCAGATTCACGCAAATCCGACAATACCGGTCTCGGATCATCTCGTCCAGTTACGTTACGAGAAAGCTGTGCTAGCGCAATAACCGGAATCTTAAGCTCACGTGCCAGGATTTTCAGGCCACGCGAAATCTCCGTCACCTCCTGCACGCGGTTCCCAGCATATCTATCGGACCCGGAAATTAGCTGCAAATAGTCCACAATTACAATTCCAATATCATGATCGTGCATGGCTCGCCGCGCTTTATTTCTAAGTTCCATAATCGTCATTGAGCTAGTATCGTCAATATAAATCGGTATCTCGTCCATTTCGCTAAGTGCGTCGCCAATTTTCTGGAACTCTTCCTCCGAGAGATTCCCCGTGCGCATTTTCCAGTTATCGACGCCCGAAACGTCGGAAATCATCCTATCCACAATTTCGTTAGCGCCCATCTCCATAGAAAAGAAAAGTACGCCCTTGTTATTTATGCTAGCAATATTATATGCCAAGTTTTGCGCAAAAGTCGTTTTACCCATTGCTGGACGCGCACCGATAATCACTAAATCGCCTTTCTGGAAACCGGCTGTTTTTTTATCTAAATCTCGAAAGCCCGTCTTTAGTCCTCTGAGCGCCCCTTTGTTTTTGTGCAACTCTTCAATCCTATCAAAGGCATCTGCAAGGAGCTCATCCATGGCTACATAGTCACTCTTTACTACCTTATCGGAAACTTCAAACAAATCCTTTTCTGCGCCACCGATCAAACCGTCAACATCCGCATCATCATCATAAGCTTTATTCGCAATTTCGTTTCCAGCCTTAATCAACCGTCGTCTAACCGAAGCGCGCTCGATAATATCGGCATAGGCCTTAGCATGAGATGCGGCTGGGACAAAGTTGGATAATTCCGCCAAGTATGGTGCTCCGCCCACGTCCTTTAGGGCCTTCTTGGACTTTAGCGCTGCCGTAAGAGTCAGCAAGTCAATCGGCTTATGCTGATCATATAAATCCGACATTGCGTCGAATATTATTTCGTGACGTTTTTCGTAAAAATCCCGCGGTTTTAGAATTGTTAGTATCTCTGCCATCACGCCATCCTGCAGCATAATGGCTCCAAGTAAAGATTTTTCCGCAACTAAATCCTGTGGCGGCACGCGACCGCCATACGCATCACTATTAGAATGGGTTTGTTCCTCCGTCATTTGTTACCTCTCCTCCCATTATATCAGATATTTTGGAGAGAGTTTCGTCTTTTGTGATGCCATCAGGGGTCTCGCCCGGCTCTCTAATTGTAATTTTTACACCATTCGCTGCTTGTACTAAGATTCGCTTATTATTGTCCCTACTTAAAATTGTTTTCACTATTTTTTTGGCTGGAAATAAACTCAATTCTCCGCCACTGTAGCTATACTTGCACTTTACTGCCTGCGAATAGACCGCATCATTTAGCTCTTGGACTTTGCTTATAAAACTGTCCCAATCAAAAACCTCATTACCGCTTGCGGAATTATCATTAGGCTCATTACTCTTGGCGTTACTCATAGCCGCCTCATGGGTTGGCTCGGCAGGTCCCCCGTCTGACGATCCACTAGGCGGCGCGACCGCCGGTTTTTTAATTGCCTGGCGGACAGAAGACACTCCTGCATTCCTTGCGGGCGTAGGCGCTTTGGCTTGTGATATTGGCGAGGCGGCATAATCGTAAAGCAAAGCAACTAATAGTTTGGCCTCTGAGTAGGGCGCTTTTACTTCTGGCAGCTTCATTAGTAAAGTCATTAGCTCACGTTGTGGTTTTTCCATGATTCTGCGAATCAGCTCTTCCGCTAGGACCTCGGCCTTAATCCCAGAGGAAAGCAGCTCCTTTAACGCTTCGGAAATTCTGGAGCTATCGCCCCTCAGATAATCTTCAATCAGCAGGTCAATTTTTTCTTCTTCTGGCAGTCCGAGTGCCGAAACCACCATTTTTTCTGTAATCATTTCGTCCGAAAGCGTAGAAATCTGATCAAGCAGGCTCAGCGAATCTCGGAAAGACCCACCGCCCCTCTTGACTATCATTTTTAATGCAGCATCTTCAATTTTTATGCTTTCCTTTTCTGAAATCGTCTTTAAATGCGAGAGCATCACGTCTGGCTCGGCTAGTTTAAAGGTAAAAGTCTGCGATCTAGAAGTAATAGTAATTGGTACTTTGTAAGCATCTGTAGTAGCCATAATAAATACCGCATGTGCAGGCGGTTCCTCAAGAGTTTTTAACAGCGCATTAAAAGCTTCCTTGGTAAGCATATGTACTTCGTCAATGATATATACTTTATACTTCCCAGTCGTAGGAGCAATCAAGACCTTCTCTCTCAGCTCGCGAATATTTTCGATTCCTCGATTGCTCGCACCGTCGATCTCGATTATATCGACATAATCGTCTTCGATCTGATATTCGAAACCATTAATCTCATGTGCCAATATTCTCGCAACACTAGTTTTTCCGCAACCTCTAGGGCCAATAAAAAGATACGAATGATTTATCTTACCCGCTTTTAGCGAATTAGCTAATGGGCCCGTTACCTGTTCCTGCCCAACCACCTCCTCCAGCCTCACTGGCCGATATCTTCTATATAAACTCTTCATTAATCCCATTATATCATAATAACCAATTAACCCCTGCAATCTTTTTCTCCGAGTGAAGCACGTCTATTGGACGAGCTAACGGGGAGTATGCCAAGATAGCGAATTCTATACTAATTATAATTCTTAATTAAAATCCGTTAGATTGGTGTTTTCTCCGAATGAAGCGCGTCTATTGGACGAGCGAACGAGGAAAAACGCCAAGATAGCGAATTTTAATAAGAATTATCAGAGAGCAGCTTCCACTGCCGCCCAAGCCGCCTCATCATTATCCGCCGGAATCGTCACTGAAACCTGCGAACCTTCATGCAGATGAAAATACGTCACTGAGGCATACAATATCTGATACTCGCGACCGTTTACTTCTACATAGTATTTATCATCATGGTGCGTCAAAGTCCCGATTACTGACTTTCTAGCGACTGGCCCAATTTGCTTATAGAGAAACTTCCCATCATCCGTAATAGTCAACTTCATAATATCGCCCTCAACCAACTTCGACTTTGAAGCATAATTGGCCGAAACTGGATAGTTCTTCCCATCCGGACCTATCATAATTTGGCCGTCAAAGACTCCCTCGATCACTTTCCCTTCTGGCCCAGACACGATCGCATCTCTCGGAGCAGTAATAGTTTCGCCATCCCCAATAATCGACACCAACAATTCTTTGGCAGCCGACAAACTTGTCTCCGCTTCGCCAAGCAGACTCCGTAAACGTTTTATTTGTTTTTCTGGTATATCAGACATCACCTCGCATCCCGTCTAAATATTATATTACTATTATAATATACCTTCTCGTCCGGAAAGTCAAGAATAATCTTGTCATACTTTTCCACCGTTTTAACACTAGTCCAGCCAAAAACGTTGTAAAAAATACATGTAACCATAAGCGAATTGCCTTTTTAATCATTCATTGCTTTTCCACAAACCAGTATGGCGTTTGCCGTCAAAAATCATGGTTGGAATACCCTTCACGCGCAATTCGTTCTCGATAATTTTTCTGTTTTGTGTCATCTTATCGGTAATCTCTGGATAGCCGGCTATGGTGCGGATTTCTGCAACACCATCCTCGTCTACCCCAAAATCCTTCAGCCAAGACTCTAGTTTTGCTATCGCCTCTTCGCGTGAGTAATCGTCATTAAATTTATTTTGATAAGAAACTCCCTCACTATTCTTCCCAGTAAAGATTTTGTCGATTATCTGCGCGGCCAAGCCTGACCTAAATTGTTCCGCTGCAAACATATACTTTACGATAATTTCTGAATTAGCAAATTTGTATTTATTATCTGTATCCTGAATCGCGAAAGGCACCAATCTTGTATCGTATTTTTCGAAGAAACCCGCATCCTTTTGATTTCGGTAAGAAATCATACATACCGAACATCCAGGGTCAAAAATGTCAACCGCAACTGCTTTGCCAGAATTCGTTCCTGGCAGAGTAATGTAATTAAAATCATAATTAGCAGCATCATAGGATTTAAATTTGTCAGGAATGGCCTCAAATATTTCGCCCCATTCTGTAAACCATCGCCCGGTCGACTCCCAGAAATTCTTTGGCTCTGACTCGTCTATTGAACAAACCTCTGCCCCGAGCGAGCATGCCGAGGGCTTCGTCACATTACATGAACCTAGTGCCCATAGCGCCAAAAGAGATTTTATAGCGGTCAAAAGTGCCCATACAGCTACAATCACTATAACCACGGAAATTATTTCGATTATCGCAGACAATGGTTTTACCCACTTGGGATGCTTTAACATTACTCTGCTAAGCAAAGTGTTTTTTACGTCGTCTTTAAATCCAGTTTCGCATTTTTGTAATCGCACTTTTTTCCATAAGCATCCCCAAGCCTTTTTCATAGCCTTAAGATAAGCCTTCCCAATTTTCGGCTTAAAAATCGAAATGAATGCCACAAAGACACCAATAATAGCTAGAATAATAAACGCAGCTATGCAGACCATAATAAACCTATTGTACTACTAACGGATGATTTTTTCCATAACTTTTTTCACTTTTTCTATATCGGACTCTCGATTATGCAGCCCCAATGAGAATCTCACAAGAGGTGGCAGCCCAAGTACGTGGTCGAGATAATAATGTGCGCAAAAATAACCAGTCCTAGCCATTATATTCTCTCGCGAAAGCGCCGTACCAAGTAGATGCGAGTCCATCCCCTCGACATAGAATGACATGGTAGGATTAGCTTCCAAATTAACCATATGGACTTTTGGCGATTCGGCCAAAAATTCATAAAGCTCCTTGTAATTTTTCTCAAAAGATTTCCAGTCAGATTTTGGAACTCTCATTAGCCACTTTAGTGCTGCTCCGAGTCCGACAATTTCGCCCCAAGCCTGGAGTCCAGACTCGAATCTAGTGTATCTATGTTCTTTCCCCTCGGCACTCAGTAGAAACGAATCCTTCTGTACGTCGTCCACCATTCCGCCCCCCAGCCACCAAGGTTCAAGATAATCGACAAGTTCATCCCGCCATACTATCACGCCAAGCGACGGAGCATATAATTTGTGTGCCGAAAAACAAACTGCGTCGACTTCGATCCCACTAAGTACTTCAGCCGAATGTGCCATTGCTTGCGCTGCATCAATTATTATAATACCACCCGCTTTATGTACAGTTTTAGTAAGTGATTTCAAATTTACAAGTTTACGACCATCAAAATTCGAAGCGCAGTTTACAACCACGATTGCCCCAGAAAAATCACAAGAGCCTTCATCAATTGAGCCGTCATCTTCTCGCTTTAGCACTTCGCGCGGTAGTCCTGTCCTCTTTGAAAAAGCCATGGTAGCCAGAAACGGCGAATTATGTTCGATTTCGCTCGTCACTATTTTTTGGAATTTGCTTGGATTAATTTGTGATAAAAGCAGATTTATCCCATAGGTCGTATTGAGCGTAAACGAAACGGTATATTTTTTCGCCTTGAAACCAAGATATTTCAATACGGTTTCTCTCGTTTCCTCAACTTTTTCATCCGTCACTATTCCCCATTTATACTTTACTCTTTCCCCGCAAGAATTGTGCTTTGTATAATAATCTTTCACAGCTTCGATCACACACCTTGGTCGCAAAGATTGACATGCCCCATCAAGATACACCTCTCCTTCGCCCAAATAATCAAACTCTTCCATACATCTATCATACCCCATCTTGACATTTTCCGCAAACTACCATATAATCAAAACATAAGAAAAGCGCCGCTAAGTCACGCTTTTCTGGGTTGGTTTCTGATTAGTGTAATGCACTAATCAGATTTTTTCTTCGTTTTGGACTTACGCTCCGGAAAGATGATACACAGTAAATTAATCTGTATAGTCATTTTCAACTCCCTTCTGGCAACCTGACTACTTAGCATATCGTTTAATGGCCACCTCACACATCATAAGTATTACCACTTATGAAGCGGTCCACTAAACTCCGAAGCCAACCCACCTTCTTTCTATCACGCCCTAGAAAATTTTGCAACCTCCTGTAACGAAGATTTTTGTCATAACTGTTTTATTATCTGTTATTTGCGGTTTACCTCTTATGCTCGAATCTTATTCCGCTCTGTTTAAAATTACCACTACAATTTTTAGTTTCACATTTTTTCTGCACAAAATATAAAAACATGCTATAATGATAATTGTTACATCTTAATCATTAACAAATCGAAACGATATTTGTTTTAGTATTATTACTTCACACAAAAAATGGCACCGTTCTGGGTTCCTGACTGTGTGAAGTCGTTTCGATAAACATGGTTAAGATGTAACACCCCAAGCGGTGCCATTTTTATTACAATCATGACTCCGCAAATAGTTAATAATGAAAAGGAGTCATCATGAAGTGCCACAGCACCAACGCAAATCGCAGTAGCAATTACAATAATATAAGCAGCAACATTGATAAAGGTTATTGCAATCATAACCATTTCATTAGCAGCATGTTTTATCATTTACGCAACCATAATCATGTCAATGATTACCATAACCACTGCAACCACAAGAATTATCCTAACCATGACAGCAATAATTCCCATAAGCCCCTTCATGGTATCAGTAGGCTTCTCACTTCACCTACTGATACCATGACCTTGCTTATGTCAGGG
>JAFWHP010000034.1 GCA_017515125.1 Candidatus Saccharimonadota bacterium
CATAATTCGCAGTATTTCGGGAGCTACGAATTATGCAACTAAAAATAAACAGATAAATAGATTGCCTGCTCATTCGCAGTTTCCTCACGCCTGATTATTTTTTACTATTTGTTTATATTCTAGTTGCATAATTCGTGCATTTTGGGAGCTCAGCTTTGGTGTAATCTGACGATTATACACCAAAGCTCCGCCCCTACGGCGGCAAAATGTAAAATTTTGCCTTTATGTCCCTCAATGCTACGAATTACGCAACTAAAATATGAACAGATTTATTGGTTTTTGCTATCTGCTTGTATTTTAGCCGCATGATTCATGCATTTTGGGAGCTACGAATTATGCAACAAGGCCCAAATTCATTCATTGACTTTTTTAGCTTTTCGTGATATAATTAGGGTATGAATACGGGATCATGGGAAAATAACTACGGAGTGCCATCTTTTGCAAAACGCGAGGCGTATAATTTTGACGTCAATAAAAAGAGCCTAGATATTTACCATGAACTTAGCAAGATATCAGAGGAGATTGAGAAATGTCGGCTCGAAAATTCTTAAGGAGGAAAAAGGGCGAAAAAATCGACCCGCGGCGAGTCGCGAGGCAGAAATATGATGCACTGCTGAATGCCGAGTCGGCGCTGGGGCGAACGATTTTTGGACCAATTCCGGCGGGGCATAGGCGCGAGTTTTTTGAGTATCGCAAAAATGTCTGGATTTGGCATGAGAGCTATATTGACCCTTTCGGAGTGATGCAGGATATGACGATTCGCTATGAAGTAAGGCCGAATGGGATTTTCAAACGCCCTGGGAACGGTGGATACCGAAAAATCGAGGGAGTAGAGTTGGACAATTTCTGCCGAGCCGCGAGGACTTATCTGTCACTGATTAAAACCCATCTCTATTATTAAAGAAATTTCGTATAAATACCTGGAATCTCAATACGCTTTTTAATAATGAACAGCTATTCTAGAGACTGTTTGTTTTAAATAATCCCAAACAAATATGCATTTTAATCGGTCACATAAGCATAAGTCATGACGAAAGTGGCTAGGTTTTTATATAATTGTATGATAGAATGAGGTTATGGATAAAAAGCAGAAAATCATATCTATCTCAATACTAATAGCAGGAATGATTGCGCTTGTCGTCGGTGTGGTATTTTTAGTGATGAAACTGAATGAAACTCCCGAAATATCTGATGGGCGGTATTTGGTTGATGCAGGGGAATGGATGATGGAATACGAATGCGAAGGAGAGGACTGTGGACGAGTCATCTGGAAGTTTACGGAACTAGGGAAGGGAACTCTCACGACAAATAAGCACGAAAATGACTACGACTTTAAATGGTCTCTGAGAGATGATAAATTGGACGTGCGGACGAATTGGCTATATGAACTTGACAACAATTATGATTATAGACTGAACCGAGATGAGAAATCGCTGACAATAAGCGCAGATGGGAAAGAGTATAGGTTTACCGCTTCACAATAATATGTTATAGTATAAGTATGATATATCTAGACCATGCGGCGGCAACGCCAGTTGATAGGCGAGTTTTGGAGGCTATGGAGCCGTATTTTGTTTCTGATTTTTTTAATCCGTCGGCGGCATATTTGCCGGCGAAAAAGGTTGCGGCAGAATATGAAACGGCGAAGGGCACAATCGCACACGCGATAGGAGCAAAAGCCTCCGATCTTGTCATGACTGCGGGTGCAACTGAGGCGAATAATTTGGCTTTTAGCGCCTTAAGGAATGGCGCGGAATCTGCTTCGCAGAGCTTAGCGAGGCCATCTTCGCACCACCGTCATCCGTCTGTACTATACCTTGAGACCGAGCATGATTCGGTACGTCGCACGGCTCAAGCGTATGGCGGAGAAGCGATACGAGTCCAGTCAAACGGAGTGGTTGATTTGGAAGATTTGAAGTCTAAAATTACAGATGATACAGAACTAATTTCGATAGCGTTGGTCAATAATGAACTGGGGGTTATCCAGCCGTTAGCGGAGATTTCGAGCTTTTTGCGGGAAATTAAACTTCGACGAATGCAGAAGGGAATTCGAAAACAACTGCTCCTGCACTCGGATGCCTCACAGGGGTTGAATCTGCTAGAAATAAACGTTGCGAGGCTAGGGGTGGATTTGCTCACGCTAAATGCGGCGAAAGTATATGGCCCGAAGGGGGTGGGGGCATTGTACGTATCGCATGAGGTAAGACTATCGCCCCTTACGGTCGGCGGAGGGCAAGAAAATGGGTTGCGTTCGGGGACGGAGAATGTGCCAGGGGTAATTGGGTTTGCGAAAGCAGTAGAGTTAGCGCGCGAGCATCTAAATGGAAACCGAAAGAAATACGCGGAGTGGCGGAGAATTTTGCTGTCAGAATTGTCGGATTATGAGCTAATTAATAAAAAGCATGTGCTTGACAATTTTGTAGTTATATGCTATAATGGTATAGATGCAGAGAGGTTAATATATCTTTTAGAGGAGCGTGGCGTCTATGTGGCAACAGGGGCGGCGTGCGCTGCTTCCAAGGGGATACGGTCACATGTGCTAGCGGCGATTGGGCTTACCGAGGCGCAGATTGCGGGTTCGCTCAGAATTACGCTGGGCGAAACAAATGATGAAGAGCACTTACGCAAAGCGGCACACATTATTAATGAAGTTGTCAAGGATGAGCGGGAAAGAATAGTGCGGCGTAGTCACAAACTACGAAACGAAAAATAAAAAAGCCCCGTCTAAGACGAGGCTAGAGAGATCAATATACTGGGAGATTCCCCACGGCCTTTAACCAGTTTTCTACCGATCCGATCTTATTGAGCTCTATTGGCTCTATTGTCTCAATCCACTTGTCGATGAAAGAGCTTTCGTCGGCCGCCTTCAGCCATCTGGCATACATCAACAGAGTACGCTTGCCACTCGAGAAAAGATTATAAATCTTTTCCTCGGACCAGGGATCCAACTCGGCGCCGGAAAATACATCATAACGCCACGTTACGGCTTCACTCATATCGAGTAGCCCAGAGGCAATATGACGATAATAGTTTTCCCGGATAGCAAGCGTTCTCTCGCGTTCCTCCTCCTCGTCATACAACTCTGCTTCTTTCAGCCGGATATCGTCCCAGCTTGCGTTCGGACTCAGAGCCCTACGCGCTCTGAAGTGTCGTCTCAAACCCTTGACGATACGACCGAGTTCTTCTACGAGCCCCAGGTCAAATGCCGCCCTTTTTTCTGGCGCTGCGCCGCTATTCAATAGAGAATAGTCGAGTCGGTGTTCCTTCTGGTTTTTGACCTCTTCTAAAATTTCGAGCAACGTCTTTTGTTTCATTCCAATTTCCCCCTTTCGTTGCCAAGTTATACTATATATAATAACATATCTTTGCTCAAAAATCAATAGGTATGCTTGAAATAATCTATAATTATGATATTATTAGTAATATGGAAACGGTTTTTGTGGGGATGAGTGGGGGAGTTGACTCGTCAGTAGCGGCGACGCTTCTTTTGGAGCAGGGGTATAATGTAGTGGGGGTTTATATGAAAAACTGGTCGCGAGATTTGCCAGGAATGAAGTGCCCCTGGGCGGAGGACCTTGCTGATGCAAAACGAGTGGCGGTAAGGCTCGGGATTGATTTTCTAGTATGGGATTTTGAAAAGGAGTACCGAGAAAAGGTCGTAGAGTATATGCTATCTGAGTTTCGCGCTGGAAATACGCCAAATCCAGATATTATGTGCAACCAGGAGATTAAATTTAAACTATTTTATGAAAAGGCTATGGAAGCTGGGGCGGACTTTATTGCGACTGGACATTATGCTAGAGTGGGGCGTGGCGCAACCAGCCTAGCAAAGAATGATGCCGATTTGGGCTCAGCGAGTCTTCTACGAGCAGTGGACGAGAATAAAGACCAGACATATTTTCTATATCGGATTTCGGAAGGGGCACTCTCTCATACTCTGTTTCCGATTGGCGGAATGATGAAGCCCGACGTCAAGAAGTTGGCGGCCGAAAAAGGCTTACACAATGCTTATAAAAAAGAGTCCATGGGAGTATGTTTCGTCGGCGAGGTAGGGATGAAGGATTTTTTGAAAGAGTATATCGATATTCGGCCAGGAGAAATACGAGAAGTGGAAAGTGGCAAAGTTCTCGGCTATCACGAGGGTGCGATATTTTATACGATTGGGCAACGGCATGGGCTATACCTAGACGGCGAAAAAGGAGTTGTTAATGATGGGTTGCCATACTATGTCGTAAAAAAGGATACTGGGCAGAATATCTTATACGTATCGAAAAACATTAATAATGAAATGCTTTGGACAAAGGAGCTTCAGCTTAGAGATATATTCTTAAGACGAGAAATTGCGCCAGAGGCTCAGCTAATGGTTCGCTTGAGACACCGGGCGCCACTAATTCCGGCAGCTTTTGACGGGAAAACTTTGCAATTTGAATTGGAGATAAAACGCCCAGCAGCGGGACAATCGGCGGTATTTTATGATGGGGAAATCTGTCTAGGAGGCGGCATCATCAAATAGAATAAACCCCGCAAAGCAGGGTTTATTCTAGCAGAAACAGATACGTCGAAGACTAAGCGATCATCATTGCGGCATCAGTACAGAGTAGTACGCCGGCAATAATCGCCATAGCGGTAACGAGATAGACGTGCATCCTATCTACATTAGTTATATCTTTACACTTAGTAGTGCGGCTGCAGGATTTCTTCCGCGTAGTAGTTTTCCTAGCGGTAGTCTTTTTTGCAGTTTTTGTCGCAGTTTTTCTCTTGGCAGTAGCCATTTTGACTCCTTTTTGTTTTAATTAATAATACTTATCTTTATTTTATCACACCTTTTTATTGAAATCAAGACCGCTCGGCTGGCTTTGTTGCATAATTCGCAGTATTTCGGGAGCTCCGCAATGTGGTAATCTGCTGCCTTCGGCAGATTGTTGCGTCGTCAGAAGACTGAAAAACAAGTTTTTCGTCTTCTTCCTTCTGACAATTGATTTTACCACATTGCTCCG
>JAFWHP010000035.1 GCA_017515125.1 Candidatus Saccharimonadota bacterium
ATGTCTTGTTGCATAATTCGCAGTATTTCGGGAGCTCCGCAATGTGGTAATCTTTGATTTTACCACATTGCTCCGCCCCTACGGCGGCAAAATGTAAAATTTTGCCTTTATGTCCCTCAATACTGACGAATTATGCAACAAAGCCGCTTACAAATCCGCATGGTTGCTTTTGATTATTTACACGCCACACATTCGCAAGTTAGTCTTTTATTGTAGCGATTGGAGGTAGAGTAATAATTCTTCTTTTAAGAAGGGGTCTTTGACAAGGTCGAGCTCTTTTATGAACTCGGGGGCTTTTTTGGCGAGGCGGTTTTGACGGTAAGATTCGTAGGCCGCCGCTTCTTTCTCGGAGAGAGTGGAGGGATAATTGTGACCTTTATAGTGAAGAAGGAGTTCAGGGAGACGCTCGTCGGTAAAGTCGGGATGGAAATCGGCGAGTCTAGAGATGTCGGCATTGCGGACGGCGGAAACTTTGATACGGTCGGGGTCGTTTAGGAAACCGTCGTAAAGGGCAGCTTCTGGCTCGGATGCTGGTGGAAAATCTGAGCGATTTTCGTGGAGGGTTCGCATTTTTTCGGCGAATTCGGGGTGGCTTTTCAGGATACTGAGATTATGCTTTATGGCTTCGGACGTGAGGCCGATTTTAGACCAGCCGTCGTTTTTCTCGAGGACGCCAAGAGGAGCAACTGCGGGGCATTTATTAAAGCAAAACTCTTTGACCTTAGGAAAGGCGTTTTCGGGGTCGATAGTGGTCGGGTCGAAACGCAAATCGAGGACGAGAAGGTTGCCATTCTTCGCGGGGGCGAGGGGATAGGCAACAGTGGTTTTATTGAATTCGTTGGAGAAACGACCGGAGGCATAAACGAACGGTTTGGGACTCGCGAGATTAACGAGATTCTTGACGGCGTTTTTGTTGCGGAGTTTTAGGAGATACGAGAAGAGGTCGGGTTGGTGGGACTTGATGAGTTTTGCGACGGCGATAGTGGCGTAAACGTCGGAAAGAGCGTCATGGGCATGCTCGTGCTTGACACCGTTTAGCTTAGTGATGAGTTCGAGGCGATTGGTTGGCGCGCCATCTTCGCGGAAGGGCCACTCTATACCCTCGGGACGAAGTGCGCGAGTGAGGCGAACGACGTCGAGGAGATCCCAGCGGGAACGACCGTCGCGCCATTGCCATTCGTAAGGGTCGTAGAAATTGCGCCAGAGGATAGCGCGTATAAATTCGTCGTCGAAGCGGACGGTATTATAACCGAGAATAATAGTATTCGGAGTAAAGACTTCTTCGGTAACAAAGCGGCAAAATTCGGCTTCAGTAATGCCATCTCTTAAAGTATCTTGAGGGGTAATTTTGGTGACATTGATGGCGCCAGGGCTAGGCAATGCATCATTAGTGATTTTGACTAAAATGTTGACAGGATCGCCGAGTGGATTGAGATCTGAATCAGTGCGCTGGCCGGCGAACTGCATGATGCGGTCCTCGCGAGGGTTCAAACCGCTGGTTTCGAGATCATAAAAGAAAAATGTTTCGTTCATATTATTATTATAACAAACGTATGTTATAATGAAAATATGGGAAAGGTTCGATATCTATATTATATCATACTTGGGGCGATTTGTCAATATCTGATAGGAGCGAGCGTGGTATATGCGGACACGAACAACTTTTATTTTAGTGATTTTACGGGGGATTATTATCTGACGAAGGACTCGGAGGGGGTTTCACATCTGAAAGTTGTCGAGGAAGTAACAGCAGAGTTTCCGGAGTTTAAGCAAAACAAGGGGATTTGTCGGCAGATTTCGTTTACGAATCAGGATGGGAAAAACATTACTTTGTCGAATTTGACGCGCGAGAATTTGAAATTAACGCGTAATGGTGCGCCGGAACCGATTTATAGTATCGAGAAGGGGGCGGGGTATTATGATGTTTGCACTGGGGATGATGATTATGTATTAGGAACTCAGGTATATAGGTTTGAATACGAGTTTTCGAAGGTAGTGACGGAATTTGTCGATAACGGTAGAGACTATCAGGAGCTATACTGGGATACGAATGGAAATGGGGCGTTGCAGCGATTCGACAAAGTGACGGCAAGGCTGCATTTTGAGGAGCCAAGCTGGTGGTCGGGGGAGAGTTGGTGCTATGTGGGGAAATATGGAGATAATGGTGCGGGGAGATGCACGATTTCGAGGATTAGTGATGGGGTGGAATTTACGGCGAGTAATCTGTCGGCAGGGGAGAATTTGACATTTGACGTGGAGCTTGGGGCGGGGAATTTCGTAGTGCCTGGGCCGGAGAAAAACTATATTTATATATGGCTTACGGTGATACTGGGCTTAATATGTGCTGGGATTATTGGTTGGAGATTTTCGAAATACTATCAGGTTCGGAGTGCGATTAGTTTTTATAAGGGGCTGTTTGATAAACCGGAGTATCAGCCGAATAGAGAATATGGATTGCCGGAAATGGCGGAGATATATTTAGGCGAAAAGAAAGATGCTAAAGTGGGGATGCTTTTGGAGATGGTGGTGGGGCGTAAAATTGAGTTTATAAAGACCGGGAAGAAGAAATGGTCGATAAGAGTGAAGAATTTAGATGGGCTAGGCAAGGAATATTTGGATCTTTTGGCGATTCTAAACGGTGGTACGAGGCCGGAGGTTAATGAGGAGATCGAATTAAAGTCGAGGACGGCGACTAGTGGACTAATTGCTTTGAAGAAAGCAATGGAAAATACGATTCTAGGAAAGCTAAAGCGAGAAAAGCTAGTGTCGGAAGGATACAAAATTGGCAATACTAGTGGAGGGACGTTCGGAGGCATAATCACTGGGGCGATTCTTTCGACAATGGGGTATTTGATATTGCTGTTTGTAATACTAGCATGGTTGAGCGATTCTATTGGAATTGCGTTTTTGGAAAACTTGGGGCAGGAAATGGTTTTTCAGAAAGGGGCGTTCATTGTTGCGATCGTGTTAGTTGCGGCGACGTCACTTGGTACGGTATTCTTTAATAGTAGGATTCGAAAGTATGGGAAAGTGACGGAGGCTGGGCTACTTGCTTCGAAGTATATGGATGGACTAAGGTTGTATATCGAGATGGCAGAGGCGGATAGGATGAAGATGCTTCAGAGTGTGGAAGGGGCTGATGTTTCGGCGGAAGGGATTGTGAAATTGTATGAAAAATTATTGCCGTATGCAGCGGTGTTTGGATTAGAGGAAAGCTGGATGAATGAAATGAAGGATTATTGTAAATTGCAAGAGATAGAGGAGCCAGACTATCTAGCAACAAGTCTTTTGGCTTCGGACATTTCGCGTAGTTTAAGAAGTGCAGCGAATTATGCGACGACCGCTACGACAATGTCGAGTTCTGGCGGATCGTCTTCTTCTGGGTTCTCTGGAGGCGGTGGCGGTGGATTCTCCGGTGGTGGAGGCGGGGGTGGGGGATTTTCGGGGCGCTAGGCTAAAATGATTCTTTAAGAAACTCGGATGATATGATATAATGAAAGCATAAGTATAATAATAATTTAATTTTGAAGGAATAGAATATGGATCCAATAAATAATCCAACACCAAATCCAATTGCGGGGCCGACTCCGAATCCTACACCGGAGCCAAATACTGATTCGCCGGCGAGTGCAACCGATTCGAATGTCGATTCGGGTGTGCCGAATGCAGATTCGGGCGTGTCGCAGGGCGGGCAAATGGCGAGTAATCCGTTAAATTCAGCAAGTTCAGTTAATCCAGTCAATGCGGCGCCAGTAAATCCGATTATTCAGCCGAGTGGTGTTCCTGGTCAGGCTCCAGTGAATCCGATTGTGCGACCAACTGGGTTGGGAGTAACGGATCCGTTGTTGATGCCGGAAAAACCGCAGGCGCCAGACCCATTGGAAGAGGAGTTGAAAGCGCCTATGAAGGCGGCTGAGCCAGTGCCTGGTTCAATTGGTTCGGCGGTGTCGGTGCCGGCGGACGGTTCGAGTGCTACTGCTAATCCTATGCCGGCGGAGAATCCTTTCAGCATGGATACTAAGCAGACGCCGAGCGTTTCTTTTACCGATCCAGCAACCCAGGTTGATGCGAATAATAATATGAATGATGCTAAACCCGCAAGCAAAAAGAATAATAAAATGACTTTAATAATTTTGATTGCGGTAGCGGCGGTAATTGCGATTGTTTTAATAGTTATTTTGGTGATGCAAATGACCAGTGGAGGGGGTGGCAGTTCGAGTAGTAATACCAATAATAGCAATAATAGCAGCTCTAATAGTAGCTCGGAGTCTGGTTCGCAGACGGCTACGGATGAAGGTAGTGAGTCTGGGGAAAATGCAGGAGAGGTGGCTGCCGACGAAGAAATGACACCTGCGGAAATACCGGAATTTAGTTCTGCAATAGTCTGCTCCGAGAGTGTAAAGGATGAAAACAACAATACGTCAAATAGTGAGATTACTTTTGGTATTATAGATAACAAGATTAATGCTGTGGTAGTGAAGGCGGAGGTGGTCGATACGAATGGAGCGGTGCTTTCTGGCAGTACCGAGGTAATGGCTTTTGAAAAGATTGCTGATTCGCAGGCCGCTGTGGCTAATGATTTTGTGGCGGCAGACGGAGCTTTATTGACTACTGAGGACGTACTGGCTGGCGAGCTTCAGAATGCGCTGAATGCGAGCGGGGCTAATTACGGTTGCGCTCCTGCCTCGATGTAATTAGTGCAGAAGG
>JAFWHP010000036.1 GCA_017515125.1 Candidatus Saccharimonadota bacterium
ACCAGCTCTTACTGGGACTTTGCTGTCTATAGTGACTGTAGAATTTGGAGTAGTAGAAGAAACATCCGTAGGCATGTTAGAAACTACGTTATCATCATAGACTATACTGTAGGGGATAGCGTTTCCTATTAGTTTTACTACGAAAGAGTTTTGGTATTTACCGCTCTTAGTACTAGAGTCTATTCTAGCTCCTATGGATAGATTATAGTTGTTGTCGGTACTATTTGCGGAGTCAGTAATGTCTAATATATCGCCTGTAGTAGTAGGAGCTTTTAAGAAGCTAGTATTAGTACTACATGTATCACTGGTGTTTCCTGTACAGTATTTAGAAGGAAGATAACCCCACATGTTATTATAGGCAGTAGCGTTTAGGGCTTTGAATTGTTCTTCGGTGATAGAATCCGGAATCGAACTTAGTTTCGCACTACTATCGCTAGTATTAATCAACTTATCATAATTCACTCCTGCACCATTCGGCGCCGCAATACTCAGCGTATAGCCAGTCGCATTATCAGTACTCGCGCTAACCGTCGTACTTCCCGACTTATTGAAATTCCCTGTCGAAGAAGTCGGCGAGATACTAACCGTCGTCGTCGCCTTATCTATCGTTAGCGATACGCTACTCTCCGCCGCCGATACCTTACCAGAAGCGACCAACCCTAGGACTGCCACCCCGACTAAGAAAACTATTTTTGCTATTACTTTGTTTGTGAAGTTTTGCTCTAAGCCTTTCACTTCATTTCCCATTTTTTGACCTTTCTCCTTACTTTACTTCATTTTACCACGACCTTTTTCATAATGCAACTATTTTTTTTGCGGTCTATTTTCACAGGCCCTGCCCTCTATCAGCCCACTCCCATAGCAGCCAACCCCGCCCATCTAATCACCCACCAAAAATCTCATTTTCGTGCAAAAATCACCCACCAAAAATCTCATTTTCGTGCAAAAATCACCCACCAAAAATCTCATTTTCGTGCAAAAACCCTTTACATAACAACCCAGTCACGTTATAATTAATATTAAGGAGAATTATGAAAAGAAAAATTGAACAAACCTTATTAAATTGGAAAACCAAATCCAACGGCAGGACAGCGATTTTAATAGAAGGCGCTAGACGTACCGGCAAAAGCTATTCGGTCGAGGAATTCGCCAAACAACACTATAGAAGCTATATTCTGATTGATTTCAACGAAGCCCCAAAAGAAATCAAAGAACTTTTTGATAATAGCCTTACCGACCTCGATTCGCTTTTTCTGTATATTTCTAATTACTACCAAACAAAGTTATATGAACGCGAAAGCCTCATCATCTTAGACGAAGTACAGTTATGCCCTAGAGCAAGATCCGCCATTAAATATTTAGTCGCAAACGGTCGCTACGATTATATAGAAACCGGCTCTTTAATCTCTATAAAAGAAAATGTTAAAGACATCTTAATCCCATCCGAAGAACAAGCCATATCGATGTACCCGATGGATTTCGAAGAGTTTCTCTGGGCACTCGGAGAAGAACAGTTATACGACTACATTAAACGCTGTTTTGAAGAAAAAAAGCCCATGGGCCAATTACTGCATCGTAAGGCTATGGAAGCCCTGCGGCTCTACGAAATCGTCGGAGGTATGCCACAAGCCGTTTCCCGATATTTAGAAACAAAAGATTTTGAAGCAGTAGATAGCGTAAAAAGAGGAATCCTATCTCTTTATCGCAATGATATTCGAAAATACGCAGGTCGATATGCAATGAAAGTAGAGCAAATTTTCGACGACATCGCCCCCCAACTCCAAAAACACGACAAAAAATTCCAACTTTCATCTCTCGAAAAAGACGCCCGATACCGCACCTACGAAGACGCTTTTCTTTGGCTGGATGATGCGAAAATTATCAATACTTGCTACAATACCACCGCTCCATCCATAGGTCTGAGGATGAATTTAGAAAGATCTAGTCGTAAACTCTATTTTTCCGACACCGGCCTATTGCTCTCCCAGGCCTTCGATACTCAGACGATAACCGAAGAAAACATTTATTCCAAAATCCTCTTCGACAAACTATCCTTCAACAGCGGCATGGTTATAGAAAATCTCGTCGCGCAGATGCTACGCGCAAGCGGACACAAGCTCTTCTTTTATTCGAATCCTTCGGAAAACAGCGAAGAACGCATGGAAATAGATTTTCTCATCCAAAAACAGCGAGCCACCAGTCGTCACAATATCTCACCATTAGAAGTCAAATCAAGCAATAATTATACACTTTCTTCAATTAAAAAGTTCATCGACAAATATCAAGATGAACTCGCCTCGCCTTACGTCATACACACCAGCGATCTACAATTAAAAGAAGGAATAACCTACCTACCACTCTATATGACAATGTTCCTGTAGGTGGCACGGTAACATAAACCACTAGAAATACGATTTACACAACAAAGCTCTAAAGTGCTATAATATATATAATATGGCGACTAAAAAGAATAAATGGTTTTCTTTCCGTACCGCACTCTCGATTCTGACCCTCGGTCTAGTTTTCTGGGTTATTTACGAAAACCGCGAAGGCTTCGTCGAAACCTTCCATAATCTTAATCAAGCCAATATCTTCGTTATCTTACTCCTAGTCCCAGAGCAGCTTTTCATGTACTACGCCTGCGGCCAAATCTTCTTTACCTACCTCGAATCTAAATACCGTATTAAGTTCCAGCCCGCAGAGAAACTTAAAATCTCCACCGAATTAAACTTCGTCAATCGCGCCGTCCCTGCTGGTGCCGTAGGCGGCCTTGCCTATCTGACTTACCGCCTTAAGCCTTATGGCGTTACTGCCGGCCAAGCCTCCTTCCTCTATATCTTCCGTTTTGCCATTACTACCGTCGTAAACTACGTCCAGGCTCTGATTGCTATCCTTATCCTCTACGCTATCGGTGGAGTTCCCGCTGAGGCGACCTGGATTATCTGGGTTTCACTTCTGATGAATGCCGGCGTCTTTCTTATCCTCGGTCTAATCATCTACGTCGCGAGCAGTAAGCGCCGTATCGAATTCTTCGCCCATCTCGTCGAGCGTTCCATCCGCTTCCTAACCCGCCTCGTAACCTTCGGTAAAAAACGCAGCTTCTTCAAGAAAGACAAAGTCCAAGAATACTTCCTTAGCATCCACGATTGCGTCTTAATCGTTAAAAAAGACAAGCGCTCCCTCATCAAACCCACCATCTGGGGCTTCATCTACAGCCTCTGCGAAATCGGCGTCTATTGGATTGTTGCCGCCAGCCTCGGCCATCCCGAAATCCTCCCCGTCATCATGGTCGGCGAAGCTATCGGCTCTGTCTTTGACGGTCTCATTCCGTATGGTCCGTACGAACTCGGCATGACCGGCGTCATGGGCGTCCTCCTCGGCGGCTCCGAAGAAGCTATGGCCATCTCTCTTATTACCGTCGTCATGGCGCGCGCTTTATCTCTCATGTTTACTATTGGCACTGGTTACTGGCCTTACAACCAAGCTATTCGAAAGAAGGGTTCATAAAACCTATGGATGTCGATAATTCTTTAGTTTTCACTCCGACCGAGTTCGCCTCCGCCGTCAACCAGACTCTCGAATATACTTATTCTTCCGTCCTCGTTACTGGCGAAGTCGCCAGTTTCAAGACTAGCCAGGGCAAATGGGTTTTTTTCGATTTAAAAGATGCCGCCACTAGCATCTCCTGCTTCATGCCGCTCTGGACCCTCCGCATCCCTCTCGCTGATGGCATGAAAGTTACCGTCCGCGCCGTCCCAAAACTCACCAAATTCGGCAGATTCTCTCTCACCGTCTCCACCGTCAAACCCGTCGGCGAAGGTTCCCTTAAAAAAGCCTATGAATTGCTAAAAAAGAAACTTGCCTCCGAAGGCCTTTTCGACCCCGCAAAGAAACGCCCTCTCCCGCGCGATTTTTCTCAGCTCGGCGTCATCTCCTCCACCAGCGCCGCCGGCTACGCCGATTTTATCAAGATTTTAAACGCCCGGTGGGGCGGCATTAGAGTCCAAGTCGCCCATACCCAAGTCCAAGGCCAGGAAGCCCCCGACCAGATCATCCGCGCTCTTCGCTACTTCAACGAACGCGCCGAAGTCGATATTATCGCCATCCTTCGTGGCGGCGGCAGCGCCGACGATTTATCTTGCTTCAATGACGAACCGCTAGTTCGCGAAATCGCTGCCAGCCGTATCCCCATAATAACCGGTATCGGCCACGAAATCGACGAGTCCCTTTCCGACCTCGCCGCCGACCTGCGCGCTTCTACCCCCTCTAATGCTGCAGAACTTCTTACGCCCGACCGTACCGAGGAACTACAGAAATTACGTACCGCAATGTCCCGTACCGAATCCTCTCTTCTCCAGTCCCTCGCTCGCGCCAGCGACGAAAACCGCGCCAAAGTCCTCCGTATCGCTAACGCTATTGGGACCCGCTTTATCGAACCTTCTGTGAGTTCGAACCGCGAAAAGCTCCACCGACTCGCCGATTTTCTCCAGTCCAAATTACAAGATTCTACTACCAAGCTCCAGCATCAAATCGATCTCCTAGAGACTCTAAACCCCGAGAAAGTTCTCCATCAAGGCTACGCCATCCTCTCTGGTAAAATCTCCCCCGGCAGTGTTGTAAAAATTACAACAAAAGACCGCGAGCTAACCGCCACTATCAACGATATAAAAGAAAGGAATTAATATGACCAAACAAAAAACCTTAAATCAGAAAATCGCCGACCTCGACGAAAAAGTCGAATGGTTCTATTCCGACGATTTTAAGCTAGAAGATGCCGTCGCTCATTACAAGGCAGCTATCGCCCTCGCGAGAGAAATCGAAAACTCTCTAATAAGCCTCAAAAACGAGATAACCGTCCTCTCCGAAGATTTCTCCAAATAACACCGCCCACCGCACAAAAAATCCGCCATTACGGCGGATTTTTATCGAACTTCTACGCGAACCCTCGGCAACGACCTTCCTGAGAAATGCGTCTTCTTCGTTTTCACGAAAGCAACCACTCCGTCCTTCGCTGCGTGAATCGTAAAGTTCCTAGACATATAAGTCCCTGGCCCAGCGATTTTCGTAGCACCAGTCTGGCGTACTAATACTTCGCCATTTTTTACCTTCTGCCCACCAAAACGCTTTACGCCAAGCCGCTGGCCAGCATTATTATGAACGTTTTTGGCGGTACCGCCTGCTTTTACATGTGACATCTATTTTTTCCTTAAAATTAATATATCTCTCGCGACAATCTGCCCTTCTCGACGATAAAGAAGCCCCTCGCGCGTTTTTATATCTACATTATACCCCAAATCACTTACCAAGTCAAGGATCTCCATCCTATCATATCGCCCATTCTCCATTAACCATGCTGGCGCCGCAATCGTTACCGGCGTACCGACCTTAATCTGCCCCGCCAAGTTCTTCAAAAACCCTAAAATAATCGCTGCGCATTTCTGCTTTTGTTCTTTCCGCTCCATCTCAGTTGGCATCTTCGAAAACGGCTTCCCGAGATACCCCTCGCACGCCACCGCCGTCACCGGCTTTTCCCAGTGGAAGAATCTTGCATCTGCGGTCTGAATTCTAAATAGTTCTTTTGAGGGAACTCTCGCAGGCTGCTGCCGAGAGCGTAGGAAGCCGAGCCCCGTGAAGACGGGCGCGAGGACTTCCGGTCCCGAAGAAGAACTATTTAGAATCCAGACCAAGTTACATCGACTATACTCCACCATTCTTTCGCTTATATCCGTCCCATACGCTCGGTAACCCATAAGTAGCGCTTCCTGCAGGACCACTCCAGTTCCACAAAACGGATCTAGTACCGTCGAGCCTGGTTTTAAAGGTCCACAAAGATTAATGAGAATCTGTGCCAACTTCGGCGGCAACATCCCAACAAAAGCATCCCTTGCCGGCCTCGCTTGATCCCTCCGACTATAAGCATCTATATCCTGCACTCCAATCGTCCTGAACCACCCCTCATCTGTCCGTATTAGCTCCACCTTCCGCGGGTTTTTGCCAGACAATCCATTATGCAGTGACGTCGCCGTCGAAAGCGCTGCCTCGTTATTTGGCACAACCCTCACACTCCGCCCATGCCGCACTAAAATCTTTTTTAGCTTTAGCGCCTCCTGCTCAGCGGTCTTTCTCGATCCCTTAGCTGCATAATCACTCACTCCAAGCGTAATTTTCCCCTCCGGTAATCCCATCAGATATTCCAACGGTTTGACTTCCAATTCGATAGCGAGCTTCAGCGTCCCACCCAAGCGATCAATGTCAAGCTGCCGCGTTTCGACGGGTGACGTCGCTTGGGGGACCCCCGCCGAGCGCGGTCGCGAGGTGGGGGAAGATGCGACGGCAGGACCCGTCGAAACTCTCGCCAAACTACCATTTATTCGACGGACAGTTACGCCAAGCGCCTCCAGCTCCGCTATCGATATCTCTGGTTGCCTACCAAGTACCGCTAAATATTTCATTTTATCACTAAGAACTTATTCTTTCCCTTTTTGACTATTGCGGTCTGCGAAACCGTCAAATCTTCCTTTACTTTCTCACCATTTATCGTAATCGCCCCCTGATTAATAAACTCTCTTGCTTTCTTCTTTGATTTCGCCAACCCGTTATCTACCAACGCATCCACGAGCGATACCCCCTTCTTTTCTACCGGCAGATATTTCGCAAACTCCAAAATCTCATCTTCAGAAAACTCCGAAAATTCCGTATCCCTACTAAACAGTACCGCCGAAAGTTCCTCGAGCGCCTGCGCATTCTTAAGTCCATGCACTACGCTCGTCGCTCCAAACGCCAGTGCCTTCTGCGCACTCCGTTCTTCTGGATGTTCGCGGTGCGCTTCCAAGAGTTCGTCAATCATCCCAGGCTCTATCAATGTATAAATTTTTATCAAACGTTCTACCGCCTCATCTGGCTGATTCAGCCAAAACTGATAGAAATCAAACATACTTGTATAGTTCCCTGAACCATTGTCGGTCGCCGCCAGCCATACCGCATTCCCCTCAGATTTTCCGAATTTCCGACCCGTTACCGGATCAATAATTAGCGGCGTGGACCAAACATCCGCCTGCGCTCCGCAAAGTCTTTTAATTAGATGTATTCCAGTTGTACAGTTTCCATACTGGTCCGCCCCACAAAGCTGCAAATCCACCCCATATTCACGATACAAATGCAAAAAATCATAACCCTGTATCAAAGTATAAGAAAACTCGGCATACGAAATCCCCGACCCACCTTCGCCTATCCGATTCTGCACAAATTGTCTATCCAGAAGCTGCGTCATTGAAAATACCTTTCCAACCTCCCGAAGAAAATCAAGATATTTCATATCACGAAACCAGTCATAGTTATCGACTAGGATAATGCGAGCGGGTGACGTCGCTTGGGGGACCCCCGCCGAGCGCGGTCGCGAGGTGGGGGAAGATGCGACGGCAGGACCCGCTCGCAATATCACCTGTTCGACCTGACTCTTGATACATTGTTTATTATGTTCCACTTCTTCAAGCGATTTTAATTCTCGTTCGCCATTCTCCTTCGGATCCCCAATCTGTCCTGTCGCTCCCCCTACCAAAAGGTACGGCTCATACCCGTGCCGCACAAAACACGCGCACATCATAATCGCCGCAAGATTTCCAATCGTTAAAGAATCCGCCGACGGATCTGCCCCAAAATAAAACTTCTTCGATTCCCGGGTGTCAAGTTCTTCCGCGCTCTCCAATGTCGTCTTATCGCAAAACCCCCGATATATCAATTCCTCTGACAATTTCATAAATCAATTATATCACAGTTTTTCACCCAATCTTGCCTTATTTGCCCATAAATCTGCCATCTCATTCAGCTCCGTCCCCACATGCCCCCGCACCCACACAAATTTCACCAACTCCGGGTCATATATATTATATAGTTCCTTCACAATATCGAGATTCGCAATCTCACCCCGCTTTTTCTTCCAACCATTCGCCGCCCAACCATTCATCCACTTCGTCACCACATTCACCCAAAACTCCGAATCAGTGTGAATTTCCACCGCTCGCCCCTTCGCTCCCTTAATCGCCGATACGATCGCCCACCCCTCCATTCGAATATTCGACGACTTCTCCTCTCGCCCTAGCACTACTGGCTTCCCCGAACCATCTTCCTGCTCCAGTATCACCGCAAATCCCCCCGGCCCCGGATTCGGGTTCGCACTTCCATCAGTCCATAGTTTCAACATATTCACATTATACCACACCCTTGCACCCAAAACTCGCTTGTGATATAATCAAAACATAAGAAAAGCGCTGCTAAGTCACGCTTTTCTGGGTTGTTTTTCTAGTTAGGTTATAACCTAACTAGATTTTTTCTTCGTTTTGGACTTACGCCCCGGAAAGATGATACACAAGAGATTAATCTGTATAGTCATTTTCCTCCCTTCTGGCAACCTAGCTACTTAGCATGCCGTCTAATGGTCACCTCACGCATCATAAGCATTGCTACTTATGAATCGGTCCACTAAACTCCGAAGCCAACCCACCTTCTTTCTATCACGCCTTAAAACAATTTGCAACCCCCTGTAACGAAAATTTTTGCTATAACTGTTTTGTTCTCCGTTATTTATGATTTACCTCTTGTGGTTAAAACTTATTCCGCTATGGTTAAAATTACCACTACAGTTTTATGGCTTCGCATTTTTCACACAAAACTATAAAAGTATGATATTATTAAAGTGCGATAGTTAAATATATTTTCGAAAAGCGATAAAGCAATCGAGATTTGAGACGGCATCGTGAGGATGTTAAATCTCGATTGGCGAACGCCGAAAGTGTATTTGACTATCGCACCTCGCGGTGCCGTTTTTGTATTTATGCCTTTTACAAAGGTGGCACCGCTAGGAGAAGATGTTAGTAAAGGTATAATAAGAGGTAAACATGAAGAAAACATATCACTTAGCAAATAAAACCATGAGCGGGTCCTGCCGCGTTTTTCCCTCCCGCGACTCCTCCCTTCGGGAGCTTCGCGGGAGCCCTTCCAAACGCGTCACCCACTCATGGTTTGTACTATTAACCTTGTTATTAAGTTTTGTGGTATTTAATTCTGTTTCTGCCCTCACCTATCAAAATGACACTGATGTAGACTTTACCATTAATCCAACTATCTCAGTATCTCTTTCTGGAGACCTCTTGATTAATGACTTAGTTCCAGGTTCTTACGCTGATAGTAATATCATTACGGTAAATGCAGCTACTAATGCTTCTCATGGTTATTATCTAGCTGCTGCAGTAGGAGATAGTAATAGTTCTAGTAGTAATCATAATACTAATCTAACTCATTCTACTAATAGTAATTACACATTCACTAAACTATCATCTAATGCCGCCAATCTATCTGATTTTAGCGATAATCAGTGGGGTTATTCCTATTCTACTGATGGTGGCACTAATTGGGTTAGTGGCAGTCAAGGAAGTACTGATACTGGCTACAATGGCTTACCGCTAGATGGCAATGATAGTGGAGCTACTGGTATCACTCTTATAGATACTACAAGCCCAGTAGCCAATAACTCAGTCAAATTCAAGATAGGCGCCAAAGCCAGCAACACTCAACCAGCAGGCACCTACACCAACACCATCAACTTCTACGCCGTCACTTACAAAACTCCTGTCACTATCGCTGACGCAGTATATATGCAAGATGTAGAAGAATGTCCCTCTACTCTACCTACCGAAAAGACATATACTCTAAAAGACAGTCGTGACGAACAAGAATACACTGTAGCTAAGCTTAAAGATGGTAAATGCTGGATGACAGAGAACCTTAATCTTGCTGGTAATACTGCTCTCAGCTCCGCTAACACCGATGTTACCAGTGATTACATCGGTAATTTCTCTACCAGTAATAACTTAACCAAATCTGGTAACACTATAGTCCTCCCAGTTTCTTCCACAACGGGGTTTGATACTAATAACTATTCCTATGTCTATAACACTGGCAATAACACCAACAACTGTACTGACCCGGGTTGCTATTCTTATTACTCTTGGGACGCCGCCACCCTTGGTTCTGGTCGCTCTATCTCTACTAATAACGCTAATGCCGAACAGAGTATCTGCCCCAAAGGGTGGAAACTTCCATCTACTTATGATGGTAGTGGCGTAGCCGTGGAGGATACTGACTTTAGAGCCTTAATGATTGCTTATGACGGTTCTAATTCTATTCAAAACTATGATAGCAGTACCACTCCTACTGGTGCTACTATGTATGGCAATATCGGTCCTGACTCGACTCCGAACTTCCTACTCGCCGGCTACTATAGCAACGGCTCATTCGACTCTGGTGGTAGCGCCGGGCGCTATTGGAGCTCCACATCGTCTTCTAGTACTAATAGTGCCCGCTACCTATTCTTCACCCAAAGTCGCGTCAGCTCAGCCGACACCTACTACCGATATGTCGGTCGTTCAGTTCGTTGCCTTCTCAAGTAAGCTAGAGAACTCCAAACCATAATTTTTATGAGCATTGAGCAAACCAGAGAAAATTTTTGGAAGTTTTAGGAAATTGTCATGTGCGAACCGTGAAGACAGCCGTGAGACACATGCAATTTCCGTTAAAAAACTTCCAAAAATTTCTCCCGGCGCGCCGCGAACCGCGAATAAAAATTCATGGTTTGGAGTTCAACAACCATACGACTAGAAAATAGCAGTAGCCACACAACAAAACAAAACCCTACTTGATTATCTCGTCTATAATTCCATATTCTTTCGCTTCTTCCGCACTCATCCAGTTGTCCCGATCCATATCCTTCTCCACTTGCTTCAAATCTTTACCGGTATTCTTGGCAAAAATCTCCGCCAACCGCTTTTTGAGGAATACCCCTTCGCGCAACATAATTTCCTGATCAGTTATTTTACCCTCAGTGCCAGACGATGGCTGATGTATCATAATTCGCGCATTAGGAAGGCAGTAGCGCTTACCCTTAGCCCCTGACGACAGTAGCATTGCCCCCATCGAAGCCTGCAGTCCAATTCCAATTGTCTCCACGTCCGGCTCAATATAATTCATAGTGTCTATAATCGCCAGCCCATCGTACACCGAACCCCCAGGCGAATTAATGTAAAGCTTAATCGATTTTTTCGGATCCTCATGCGCAAGATATAAAAGCTGTGCCACCACTAAATTAGCCGTATGCGAATTTACATCCTCCCCAAGAAACACAATCCGATCGTTAAGAAGCCTCGAATAAATATCGTAAGCTCTCTCCCCCTTATTAGTTTCCTCTACTACCGTAGGTACTAAATAATTCTTCACCACATTACTCCTTTACTAATTTAAACTTTTTATTAACGTACTTCAACGTCGGTATATCGCCCTTTACGAGATTCCCCGCAATAATCTCTTCCGACAAAAGCGATTCTACCTCATCTTCAATCTTTCGCCTTAGCGGCCTTGCCCCATTTTTCGGATCATAGCCCTCAGCGATTAATTGCTCCTTTGCTTTTTCATCTATCTTAATCGATAATCCCTTCGTCGCCAACCTCCTCTTCAAATCATCAATCAAATTATCAAATATCTTTTCGACATCCTTTTTCGTTAAAGCATGGAACACCGAGATATTATCTAATCGATTAATCAGCTCTGGACGCATTAACTTTTTCAATGCTTTCATGGCATACGATTTATTCTCTTCGTATTCTTCCGCTAAAGCTTTTTTATCCTTCGCCGTCTTCGCTGTAAATCCAAGTTCAGACTCGCGATACATATCTGCCGACCCGAGATTTGAAGTCAAAATCACGATTGTATTATTAAATTTAATCTTGTTTCCTTGTCCATCCGTCAATACTCCGTCTTCTAAAATTTGCAGTAACATATTAAATACATCTGGATGCGCTTTTTCGATTTCATCAAATAACACTACCGAATATGGTTTCCGTCGCACCGCCTCGGTCAATTTTCCGCCATCATCATAGCCGATATACCCTGCCGGCGCCCCAACTAGTCGTGATACGTTGTGCTTTTCGCCAAACTCCGACATATCAATTTTAATCAAAGCATTCTCCCCTCCAAATACTTCCCTAGCAATTACTCTAGCGAGTTCCGTCTTGCCTACTCCCGTCGGCCCCATGAATAAGAATGAGCCGATCGGCCTTCTCGCATCCGCGATTCCGCTTCGCCCCCGCCGAATCGCCTTCGCTACCGCCGACACCGCTTCTCTCTGCCCGATAACCGATTTATTAAGTTCATCTTCCAAGGAAAGTAACATCTTCATCTCCGACCCATGCACTTTCGCCACCGGAATCCCCGTTTTTAATGATACCGCCGTTGCTAGATTTTCTTCCGTCAAAACCGGCTTTTCCGTCTTCTTTACTCCCGCCTTTTCCAATGCTTTTATTTCTTTCTCGACTCGTGCCAACTCCGTCTTATAATTCGCCGCTTTTTCATAGTCCTCAGCCTCGGCCGCATCTTCAATCTTACCCTCAAGCGAAGTCTTTTCTATTTTTAATTTCTTATACTTCCCACCGCCCTTCTTGTCGGCCGCCACTCGCGCAATCGCCGAAGCCTCGTCTATAATATCAATCACTTTATCCGGCATAAACCTATCATTAATGTATCTCTGCCCCATAGCAATTGCCGTTTCTAGACACTCATCCGGAATCTCCACCGCATGATGCCCTTCGTAGTGCTTTTTAATCCCTTTCAAAATCCTTAAGCAAACCGCCGCCGACGGCTCTTCCACCATTACTGTCTGGAATCGCCGCGACAACGCCTTATCCTTCTCTATTGTCTTTCTATATTCATCCAAGGTCGTCGCCCCAATTAACTTCAATGAATTACGTGCCAGCGCAGGTTTCAAAATATTCGCTGCGTCCATCGTCCCCTCGCCCGAACCAGCTCCGCAAAGCAGATGGATTTCATCTATAAATAATAGAATCGAATCATCCTCCACTGCCTCGTCGATAATCCCTTTAATTCTCTCTTCGAACTCCCCCCTAAACTTCGTCCCCGCCACCATTCCAGACAAATCAATCTGATAAATATGTTTTCCTATCAATCCGCCAGGTACTTCGTTTTTTGCTATTCTCGTAGCCAGCCCCTCCACTATCGCCGTCTTGCCAACCCCTGCCTCCCCGATTAGCACTGGATTCGATTTCGTCCGTCGTGACAAAATTGTCACAGCTCGCTCAATCTCACTCTCTCGACCTATCACCGTATCTAGCCGCCCCTCCTTTGCCTCTTCTGTCAAATCTTTCCCATATCGAGACAAAAACTTCAATTGCTTCTTTTTAACATATTTTGCTTTTTCCGCTTTTAGTTTCTCGTCTTTAGTCTGCTCTTCGACTATTTTCTCAATTTGGTCTAATAATTCTTCCTCATCTACGCCTAGTCCATCCATAATCAAGGACGCTCGCGAATTTTGCTGAGATAAGAGTGCATATAATATATGCTCCGTACCTATCACTATCAGACCTTGCTCCCTGGTGTAATTCTGCGCCATTCTTAGCGTCAAAATCACCGCCTCCGAAAGCGACATCATAGCCATATCTGCCCCTACGACCTCTACCGCAGTCTTATTTAAAGACTTCTCCACTTCCTCTAATGTCACCCCTACCCCACGCAGTAGTTTTGCTCCAGTCGATACGTCCATAGACAATATCCCAAGTAGCAGATGTTCCGTCCCCATGTAACCATTATTATATCTTTTCGCATAAAAATCCGCCTTCTGCAGTGCGAATTTCGCATTCTCCGAAAGCCGATTCATAATATCACTAAATTCTTCTTGCATATATTTATTCCTCTCTTCAGACTTTTCTAACGATTTTTCTTCCGTTCCGTCTGTATACCTCCATTATATATAATTAGCACTCCAATGTCAAGAGTGCCAGTTTCCCGCAAAACAGGGCTTTAATGCATAATCGCCTGCTTCCACCAAAAGCAGAATTCCCGAAATACTACGAATTACACAACAAGACTATCTAAAACGCTTATTTTTGAATTCTCTGGCCTATTATGTTAAAATACCTTCCAGGTGGGGTTGCAATTTTTAAAAGTAAAGGCGGGAGAAAGGAGGGCCACGGTTTTTGAGATAAATCTATTATTCGGACTAATCAAAGTAAAAATTATTCGCCTCCAAAGAAGAAGCGAATAACCTAACCTAACTAAATTCTACCGCACACTCACTACAATGTCAACCCGACTTATTATTATAACATAAGCAGGAATAAAACATGATTACGAAAGCTATCATCCCGGTCGCTGGCTGGGGCACTAGAAGACTCCCAATTACCAAAATTATCGAAAAGTCGATGCTTCCAGTCGGCAACCGCCCTCTGGTCGATTACTCCGTCCAAGAGCTAATCAAAGCCGGCATTAAAGATATCTATATGGTTATATCAAATGTTGAACCATGCCAAGTTCGTGAGTTTTACAAAGACAACCTCGCGCTAAATCTCTATCTGAAAGAGCGCGGCAAAAACGATCGTCTTGAATTAGCAAAAACTCTACCCGAAGGCGTTAGAATCCACTATGTTTCCCAAGACCCCTCCGGTAAATACGGCACCGCAGTTCCAGTCATGCTCGTTGTCGAAGAGTACAAAATCGACGAGCCAGTCCTGTTATTTATGGGCGACGATTTCATCTGGAATCCCGGCGGCGAATCCGCAGCCGAAACTCTTCTCCGTACCGTAGGCGACTCAAACGACTGCGCCATTCTCGGTATGAAAGCTACCGACGAAGAGATCTCGAAATACGCCGCTCTCTCTTACGATAATAATAACCTCCTAACCGAAATCGTCGAAAAACCCACCCCTGGCACCGTTTCTACCAATATCGCTAGCGTCGGCAAATACATCCTAAATCAAGAACTTCTCCAAGAAATCGTTAAATATGTCCACGAAAACAATTTCGGGCCAAACGATCAAGAGTACATGATTACCGACCCGATCGAAACCTACGTCAAAAAAGGCGGCAGGATGCATGTTGCCGTCACCTCCGGCGAGCAACTCGACGGTGGCTCCCTCGAAGGCTGGGTCCACGCTAACAACGTTGTCTGCGGCTGCGAAGACTAACTGAATCAACAAAACACCTGCCCAAAAAACCATCAGCGACCTAGCTGATGGTTTTTAAGATCCGGCAACGACCTAATTAAGAATAATTAACGGCGCACCCCATTCCTTAGGATAATCGTCAAAACCAAGTAATAACGACACAGTAGACGCCAGATTGGCCAATCCAGGTTGCCGCATAAGAGCAAGTTCGTATTTCTGCCGATTATCCGTTTCGTCACAGATAATGCAAGGTACTTTATTTGTCGTATGCGACGTTTTTAGTTTACCATTCTTGTCTAACAGTTCCTCCGCATTACCGTGATCGGCCGTCACAATCATGCAGCCCCCAAGCTCAGTAATTTTTTCCATCAAACGTCTAAGCGAAAGATCAATTGCTTCCATTGCCACAATCGTTGCTTCCATATCCGCCGTATGCCCCACCATGTCACCACCCGGATAATTGACCCGTACAAAACGATAATTTTTTAATTTAGCAATAACTTCATCCGTAATTTCCGCACATCTCATCCAAGGCCTAGTCTCAAACGGCTCCGTATAAGAATCAACCTCCACAAAGTCTTCTCCCGGCGCCACCGCATAACTATTACCATTAAAATAATAAGTTATATGCCCAAATTTTACAGTTTCCGAGATAGCGAGTTGCGACACTTTCTTTTCACCCAAGAATCGGCTCAAAGTCTCTTCCACATGTATCGGCTCAACCAGTCTATGTTCCGGTACATGAGTATCGGAATTATACTCCGTCATCCCTACAAAATAAACATCATCCGGCGTATAATTCCCCCGATTAAAAAACGGAAAATCCCAATAAGTAAACGCTTGTGCTATTTCTATCGCTCGATCTGCTCGAAAATCGAAATAAATTAGCGAATCGCCTTTCTCGATTTTCCCCACCGGTCGTTCATTTTCATCCACAATCACAAAAGGTGGCAAATTCTGATCTTGTACTGCAGGGTTTATTCTTCTCAGCATTGAAATCGCCTCCTCCGCCGATCGGAAGAAATAATCCGCTTGTCCATTTACCATCATGTCCCAACCTCTCGCCACAACTGACCAGTCATTTTCATACCTATCTGCAACACAGACCATTCTCCCTCCGCCCGAGGCCAGTTTAATATCCGCATCTGGATATTTTGCTGCAAACTGCTCTATCCGCTTGATATATTTTGGCTCCGACATGGGCGGTACATCTCTACCATCGAAAATCGCGTGAATCCTCATCCGTCGCACCCCCTCCTTGTAGGCCTCATCCATCATTTGCTCTAAGTGCGAAATATGACTATGTACGCCGCCATCTGAAAAAATCCCTGCAAAATGTAATGTAGCCGACTCTGGCACACCATTACTACCCGAAACTCGGTTCTCGCCGAGAATCCGCGTAATCGCCCCTTTCCAAGCATCTGACCGAAAAACGCCCCCATCTCGAAAAGCTTCTTCTATATGCGCAATCCCCTGTTTAATAATTCTTCCAGACCCCATTGTGTTATGGCCAA
>JAFWHP010000037.1 GCA_017515125.1 Candidatus Saccharimonadota bacterium
ATTTAAGAAGCTCTTTAGCCCCCGTAGAATAACCCCTACTTGTCTTTTTAATCCCCTTCGTCGGCAATCTTAAATCAATAAATAACACCTCCGAAAGCTGCACCGGCGAATTAATATTGAACTCTTTGCCCGCCAAATCATAAATTTTCTGCGCTAAATCGCCAACTTCTTTCGTATATTCACTCTGCAAATTTCTAAAGTATTCTCTATCAATTAGCATCCCCCATTTTTCCATTTTGTAAAGTACTGGTATCATCGGCAAATCCATCTCGGTATAAACCCGATAAAGTGCAGGGAACTTTTTAAATTCTGCCAGTTGTCGCTCGCCTTCTTCTTCTGGCACCACCAACATTGGCTCCTCTCTTGCTAGCGGATTCAAAAGAAACGCCGCTTGCGACAAATCCCAAAACTTCTTCCCCTCAAAAATCTCGCGAGCAACTTCCGAATTGTCATGCATTAGTGTTTTAACATTCCAGTCAATAATCGTTTGACTATCTAGCTTACTCGGCACTACCAAATTCAAATCTGAATCCGAATCCAAATCCGAAATCGAGTTATCTTTCGCCCCATCATTTTCGAAAGACTCATTAGGAATAGTATTCGTAGCAGTTGGAACTTTTACATTTTCCAATTTCAGTTTCCGAATCAGAGAATTAAACTCTAATTTCTTTAATCCTCTCACTACCCTCCCCGCATCAAACTCAAAATCTCGCATCTCCGACAACGCTACCGGCGCATTAAACATAATTTGCGCAAGTTCATAAGACATATAAGCCGATTCTTTTCCTGCCTCCAATTTCGTTTTTAGAGTTCCGCGAATTTCATCAATGTGCCGATAAATCCCATCCAAATCGCCGTATTCAGACAATAGCTTTGCCGCAGTTTTTTCGCCCACTCCCGGAACTCCCGGAATATTATCCGACGCATCTCCCTTTAATGCCTTCAAATCCAAAAACTGCGTTTTCAAAATCCCATATTTCGCCTCAATCTCCGCCACATCAATTTGCTGAATTTCCGAGAATCCTTTTATTATTCGCCACATATGCGTATTTTCATCCACTATCTGCAGCATATCGAGATCTGATGAAATAATAAAAGTTTCATAATCACCCATCTCATCCGCCTGCCGGCTCAGAGTCCCAATAATATCATCCGCCTCAAAATTATCAATTTCTACAAAATTCCACCCAAGTTCAATTATCAATTCCTTAAGCAATGGTATCTGCGTATAAAAATCATCTCCCGGTTTTATCCTTCCCGCCTTATAATCGGCAAAAATCGCCTTTCTTCTCGCAGTAGACGTTTTTGAATCCCAGGCCACCACTACCTTTGTCGGCGACAACTTGCGCACAATCTCCATAGCAATCGCCGCAAATCCATATACTCCCCCTGTCGGCGTTCCGTCCGCCAAAGAAAGCGCACCCATGGCATAATACCCCCTATAAAACACCGACTTTCCATCAATCAGCACCAATCGCTTCATTTAGAACTCAACCGCCTTCAAAATCTCATCTATTCTCGCATAAACCCCCTCCATTCCCCCATTATTCAAAACATAATAATCTGCCGCCGCAATCGGACCCCCCTTCTCCAGATTTTCTATTTCACTTCTATCTCTCTCTCGAATCGCCTTTCCATCAAACGCCCGCCCCGGTCGCTTCGCCACCCTCTCATACCTTATTCCTTTATCAACCACAACCGCCACAAAAGTCAAACACGTCGGAAACTCATGTTTTAGCGCCTTATACTCCGTCCATGAATAAACTCCATCTAGCACAATTCGCTTCTGTCCTGCACTGATCAAATCATGAGTTTCACTAATCACTTGTCGCACTACCCAATCTTTCCCCTCTTTCTCCCTAATCTCCTCTCTAAACTTTTTTTCAGACTCCCCATCTTCCGTACGCGGAATCCCCCGTTTTTCCATTTCTTTATAAATCATCTCTCCAAAATGCACTTTCGGATACCCCTTTTCCGTCAAATAGTCCACCACTACTGATTTACCGCTCCCACTCATCCCCACAATTGCTAAGATTTTCACATTTTCCATACCCTCATTATACCATACCCTCATTTCTGTTTGATATAGCAACTTCAATATGACCTTTTTCACACAGAATAACATAAAAATAAAAGAGACAATAGTTAACATAAAAAGAGTAGCAGAAAGAGCAATTCACTGGCATTTCCCTCAATCTGTGGTATCATTACAGTATATGAAAAATTTTTTCACCCAGAAGGATCCCCTCGACCAAATTATCGCGAATGCTCTCCCAGATCATAAAATCAAACAAACTACCCACATCCTCACTGGCTGGACTAACATTGTCATGGAGGTAATTACCGACCAAGGCGCCTACTTTTTCCGCTTCCCTAGAAACCCCTTCTGGTCCAAAATGATCGTCAAAGACGCCGCCGTCTGCAATTTCGTCGACGGTAAGACCAGCTACTACACCCCTCAGATGAAACTCCACTACGACGACAAGGGCCGCCCCTTCTCCGTCCATCAGAAAATCGAAGGCTACACCCTAGGCGACCGTATCTACCACCTCTCCCACACCGCTATCACCGGCGTTGCTTACGACGCCGCCAAATTCATCAAGGAGTTAAGTAGTATCAATCTCAAATCCGCCCCAAAGCTCGTTAAATACCCCCTTTCTAAATTCTTAAAAGAACTCGACTACGAGCATTACGGCCACCATATCGACTCCGACCATAATTACATCAAAAAAACCGAAGAGCAAAAGCTTGTTCACGGAGACCTTAATCTCGGCAACATTCTCCTCGATCAAAACGACAAAATGATTGGCGTCATTGATTTCTGCTTCGCCGGCACTGGCAATCCCAATATGGATGTTGCCCGCATCATCTCCCGCCCCGCCCCCGCCGAATTTCAACAAGTCTTCCTCGACCAATTTAAATCCGCCGACTCCACCGAAATCAACCACATGAAAAACGTCTGGCAACACATTGACCAAGGCTACGCCGAACACATCAAAGCCAAATTCCCCGAAATCAACCTCAACCAATTATAACGCCCACGAAGCTCCCGAGATACACAAATAATACGAGCCCTCAAAACCCTCAAACTCTAAAGATACACAATTCAAAAGCAATACTAATGTCTAGCTAAGTACTTTATTTTCGCTTCGCGTCTCTCATTATCGTCAGGCGAAGGCATATCAGTTCGCATAGAGTATTCTTCAAACGTCTCAAGGCATCCCGCCATCTTTCCATCATACACCGGCAATAAATCATACACACTCCATATTACCACTCTCTCCTCCGGCATTACCTCCGCATAAAACTTCAACGCCTTCGAAGTTGCCCGTACGAACTCCGCCTCCGTTTCAGCCGTATGTCGCCATGCTCGCCCCGCCAAAAACTTTTCCGTTACCGCCGGCGACACCGCCACCATCAAAAGCATCATCTCATACTTTCCATTCTTCAGCATTTTCAAAAGTATCCCTTCCATCTCTGGATCCAGCAAAGTCACATCCAGCACTATATCGCACCCCATTTTCACTAGCTCCGACATACATAAGAAAAGCATAATCGTTGCAAACTCATCTGTCATCTTCCGCACATCAGCCTCGCCATAGTAATCCATAATTTCCGCATAGTGCGGATGATACTTTACAAATCTCCTCGCCGCCACTAAAACCGGCTTTAACTCACGAGCCGCAGAGTACGCCTCCACCGCCGGCAAAATTTGCGTCGTCTTCCCCGACCCCGAAATCCCCGCCACTCGTATCAAACGCCGATTGAAAGTCGCCCCCGCGCTGAACTCACTTACCACTTTCTCCAAAATCGCCGGATACTCTTCAACCGCCACCTGCCACTCTTTCTTCACTTTCGAAGGCCAATGCGCCTTCATATAAGAAACCACTTTCTTTAGTTCTGCGACACCGCTAGAGCTATCAGTAGCGCCAGCCCCACCAATGCTACTAGTATCGCTGCGCTCATCAACGCTAGATTCTAACTTTCTATCACTTTCAAACATTTCCCGCCTTTCTTTATCTCGATCTTAGAAATCCCCTCGAACCTCACCGATTCTCCCTCCGCCTGAAGCGTAATATCTGCCGGATTCACAAATTCCAAAACATCCCCATCCGTCGCGGCTCCCGGCACTCGCGACAAAATGCTTCTCGTCATCAATTTTACCAATCTATAAAAACTCGTCAATTTATCCACCTCGCTCCTAAAGTACTTCGTATCACGGTAGTCCTCTCCACCTCTCATTACTCTAGCCATGCTTTTCCCATTAACCGCCGCATAATCCGAAATTTTTTTCGACTGCAAAACCCCGTTCAACCGAAACTCCGGTATAAATATATGATTCCGCCTATTCTTAAAATACCACTTCGCAAGCTGCGTATAAGAACTCACTTGTCGCCCAAAGCTCTTTTTTAGCTTAGCCCGCATCTCTGGCAAATCATAAATCTGCACCGCCTCCGCCGTCATGCCTATCGTTACATAACACGACGCATACCGAAAAAACTTTCCATCCACCAAAATCTCTAGCGGATAAAACTTTCGTACCGACGTTTCACTGAGGAACACGTCATCAAACGTCCTCATACCAAGTGTTCTTGCGAGATCATTAAAATTCCCATACGGAAGCACTGCCAGTGCCGCATCTTTTTTCGATCTCAAAATCGCATTCACGCAAATCACCCCAGTCGCATCTCCCCCAGTCGATAGCACCATATCGCCATCCTTCAAAAATTCGCCTAACCTCAAAATATTATCATCTAAATTCGTATCCGCTATCTCATATTTCCCCACCATATAGCCGTTCAATTCTTTTACTCTACAAAGCACTTCTCGATTTACATCTGTATATCGCGAAGATCTCGGATTATACACCACTATTAATCGTCGCATACAATCTACCTCAAATATTCGTGCAATTTTTTGGTATCTTTATTCTTCCTAAGTTTCGCTAGAGCTTTTGCCTCTATCTGTCGTATTCGTTCCCTAGTTACATCAAACTCCGCTCCTACTTCCTCCAAAGTATGTGGTCTGCCCCCACCAATTCCAAATCGAAGTCGTATAATTTTCTGTTCCCTGTCAGTTAAAGTTGCAATGATTTCCGACAATTGCTCCTTCAAAATCTGATTAGCTGCTGATTCCTCCGGAGAATCCCGTTCTTCATCCTCGACGAAATCGCCGAGCACCGATTCCTCATCATCTCCATCTTTACTAATCGAAGCATCAAGCGAAGCAATATCCTGCTTAATCTTCATCACGTAATCAATCTTTTCCGTTTCCATATCGAGCGCCTCCGCAATCTCTTCATTGGTTGGCTCTCGATTCAATTCCGTCGTCAGCTTACGAGAAGTTCTCAATACCTTATTTATTGTTTCAACCATATGCACCGGAATCCGAATCGTTCTCGCCTGATCGGCAATCGCCCGCGTAATGGCCTGCCTTACCCACCATGTCGCATAAGTCGAAAACTTAAATCCCTTATCTGGATCAAATTTATCTACTGCCCGAATTAACCCAGTATTTCCCTCCTGAATCAAATCCAAAAAATCCAATCCTCGCCCGCCATATCGCTTCGCAATCGAAACCACCAAACGCATATTGGCCTCGACCATCTTATCCTTAGCCTTTTTGTCGCCCTTTACAATTCTTTGCGCCAAATCAGCCTCTTCTTCTGGCGTCAAAAGTGGTATTTTACCAATTTCCCTCAAATACAACCGGACCGAGTCATCCGCAAACGCATCAACATTCTCAGCCGTAATAGCTAAATCCTCGCTCGTCAGCTCTTCCTCTCGTTCCAATTCGTCATTCGCCGGGCCGTCAAAATCCAACGCTAAATCTTTCGCATCCAAAACGTCATCCTTTTTTGAACTCATTAGTCTAAGTATACTCTACTTTCTATTTTTTAGCAAATATATATTAATTATTTCTTTTCTGATTTAGAGTTCTTATCCTCTTTTGCTTCTTTATTAGCTCTCGCTTCTTTCGCTGCCTTTCTAGCATCCCTTCGCCTATTCATCCGGTTCATAGCCTTAATTACCATGAAGATTACCCAAGCAATCACGAGAAATTGCACTACATTCTGAATAAAATTGCCATAAGCAATTACCGCCTCATCTCCGTTTCCAAAGAAATTCGGAATCTTTATCGCCAACCCCGTAAAATCTACACCACCAAGCAATAACCCCACAATCGGCATTACAATATCATTAACCAACGAGTTTACAATCGCCGTAAATGCGCCACCCACCGCAACACCCACCGCAAGATCAATCATCGATCCCCGATTTATAAACTCAATAAACTCCTCTTTTAAAGTTTGTTTTGCCGCAATCTTCGCAGCCTCTTCAGATTTAGCCATAGCCTTCCTTTCTTTTATCTATTATTTGGTTTCTGAAAAATCATTAAATTCGCTATAAAGTTGCTCCAAGCTCGTGTCAAATTGCTTCAAAATCGCCCTAAAAGTTTCGTCTTTCACGACCTTCCAAAGCGACTCACCTTCGTTCCTAAACCTCGAAACCTCGTAAGCCATCTTATGTGCAAATATTCTATCTAGAACACCATTGATCTTCGCCTGAAACAACTCCTCATTCAAAGCATCCTTCTGAATCTGCGCCTCATCAATTAAATCTTTATCCGCCTTCGACTTCTTGTAATCATATTTCGTCTTCAGATATTCTTCCATATCTCCGTTCGCTCTAGATAGCACGCTCTGGAAAGAAGCGCTATACGAACGCAATTTAGACGATTTCACGCTCGGCTGATATTCATTTACCAAGCTAAGCGTGTTATCAACATGCAATTTATATTTAACAATCTCACTCTCAACATCAACCTTCTTCGGTGTCAAAAGCGAGCCAATAATCATAATTAGAATCAAGACCCCAAATCCAATCGCTCCAATCAAGAAATATTTCGAATGAATAATATTGCTAATCTTACTACCACCA
>JAFWHP010000038.1 GCA_017515125.1 Candidatus Saccharimonadota bacterium
AGATTGCTGATTCGCAGGCTGCTGTGGCTAACGATTTTGTGGCGGCAGATGGAGCTTTATTGACTACTGAGGATGTACTGGTTGGCGAGCTTCAGAATGCGCTGAATGCGAGCGGGGCTAATTACGGTTGCGCTCTTGCCTCAGTGTAATTAGTGTAGGAGGTAAGTTTTGAGATTATCAAGTCGGGCGGTTTGCTCGACTTGATTTGTTTATCAGAGTATTATAAAATGTATTTATGAATAAGGTATATTTGACGACGGCGATTCCTTATGTGAATGGGATGCCGCATATTGGTCATGCTATGGATTATTGCTTGGCGGATGTTTGTGCTAGGTATCATAAACTTTTGGGGGATGAAGTGCGATTGCAAGCGGGGACCGACGAACATGGCGGTAAAATTGCCCAAAAAGCGGAAGAACAGAACTTAGCAGTGGAAGAGTATGTGGATAAAAACTCTGGCGTGTTTCGAGATTTTATTGCGAAGCTCAATGTGGATTATACTGATTTTGTCAGAACAACTGATGAGTGGCATGAAAAACGTTGCCAAGAAATATGGCGAAGACTTAAAAATCATATTTACAAGGCAGAATATGAAGGATGGTATTGTGTGGGGTGTGAGCGGTATATTACCGAGAAGGAATGTGAGGAGAATCATGGCATTTGCCCGGATCATCAAAAGCCTTATGAGAAATTAAAGGAGGAGAACTATTATCTAAGGATTGCGGATTTTCGCGAGCGAATCTTTGAGGCTATTGATTCTGGAAAAATGAAGATTTTGCCAGAGTTTCGCAAAAAGGAAGTACTAAGGCTGCTTGAGGAATCGCCAGATGTGTCTATTTCGCGGCCGATTTCGCAATTAAAATGGGGCGTGAGAGTTCCGGATGACGATTCGCAGGTTATGTATGTCTGGATGGATGCTTTAGCTAATTATATTACGGTTTTAGGCTATCCGGAAAAGGACATTACGGAATGGTGGCCAGCGACGGCGCAGTTTATGGGGAAAGATGTATTAAGATTTCATGCAATTATTTGGCCGGCAATGCTTCTAGGATTAGGTTTAGAACTGCCGCGTGCGATTGTTTCGCATGGTATGATTCTGGCGGATGGGCAGAAGATGTCCAAATCGATTGGAAATGTCGTGAATCCAGTAGAGGTAATCGATAAGCATGGGATTGAGGCGTTTCGCTACTATTTCTTGAGACATGTTGATACATTTAATGACTCGGATTTCACTTGGGAGAAATTTGAGAATGCTTATAGTAACGAGCTGGCGAATGATTTGGGGAATTTAGTGCAGCGGTTAGCGACTTTGGCCCATAAGAACAAAATTAAAGAGATTAAGCAAGCGCCGAGCAAACTTCCGAAAGAATATACTGATTTGATGGATAATTATGAGTATTCGAAGGCGTTTGATTATGCCTGGGAGTCTGTGCAGATGCTTAATCGAAAGATTGATGAAGAGAAGCCATGGAGTTTAGCGAAAAATGGCGAGAGTTTGAAACTAGAAGAATGCATGAATGGACTAATTCTAGGTTTACTAGATGTTAGCAAGATGTTGGTGCCGTTTTTGCCAATAACGGCTGAGCGAATACAAGATATTTTTAGTGGCGAAATAATGCCACCTGAGGTGCCACTTTTCCCGAAGGGCTGAGCTTGGGTTGCTTACCGTATCTTATGATACGAGTTATGAGTTAAACGCAACAAGTAAAAAAATAATCCCCCTTTGAGGGGGATTATTTAGTTTTCGCTAGACAAGCGACTGGTAAAATCGGATAGGTAGAAGCCTACCACGCCGCCGATCATAGGGATAAGTGCGTAAGCCGAGAGGGCTTGGCAGATACCTCCAAAGATTTCGCCAAAGTTCTCGCCAGAGGTCGGGAAGATTTGGAGCATCATAGCAAGGGCTGGGTTGTAAATGAAGTTATTGTTTAGGCTTAAGAAAGCGGCAGATACAACATAGCCAAGTACGACCGCTATAGAGATGCCGCCGGCAACAGTAACGGCGAAAGTAAATACACTACGCTTATACTTCAAGGCGCGAGCGAAGAAGAAAGCGATAATTACTGCACCGACTAATTCGATCATAGCTACGATCCAGAACCCGTTTTCGCTAATTGCGGCAATGGACGGAATATCATAAGCAGACTCGCCTCCGGCAAGATGGAAAGCGTTGAAGATGAGCCAACCAATCCAGGCGCCAGCAATTTCGGCAACGATATACATGATGCCGCGGATTAAGGACATACGACGTGAAGCGATCATACCAACTGTAATCAGTGGGTTCAGGCAGGCGCCAGAAAAGGCGTAGACTGCAATAAGGACCGCTACGATAGCCAGAGCGTATGTTGCGACATTCGCAATACCCATGAGCATAAGCGAGAAGAAGAGAAATGCGAGAAGCATAGTTCCGATAACTTCGCCTAGAAGGGCACCGTAGAACTTAGGATTTTTGAAAACTGTGAGGATACTCTCCTTTTCTTCGTATTTTTTCGCGAAAAAGCCCGAGAATAGGGATTTTTGCGATTTTTTAGAAGAAACCTCGGAAGTATCTTCGGATTTGGTTTTTTCTTCGACCGCTTCTGCTTTCTCCACATCTGCAGAAATTGCGGCGGTTTTTGTAACCTCTTCGGCTACAGGCTTAGTCGACTTGGATTTGTTCGACTTGGATTTGTTCGACTTTTTGGTCGCCATTGTTCCTCCTTTAATGATATTTATATTATTATATCACAAAATTCTATGATATAATAAAAAAGTTATTAATTTATTTAGATGAGGTAGAAAATGGGCGTAATAGTAAACAAAGAGAATCAACAAAACGACGAATTGTCACGGAGGATAAGTGCCGATCTTCGGGCGCGGGCAATAGCGGAAGCAGAGGGGGGAGAAGATGTGGATCTGGTAGAGGACGCTAGGTATCTGAAAGACTTAAAGAAAACTAGCAAATTTGGTTGGATTTGGATTGTGCTGATAGTGCTTGCGACATTATCGGTGATTTCGATTATATTTCTTTAGCTATATGATTTTGTAGCATGGCTTTTTAAAATAATGATATTATAAAAATAATGTTATATAATATATAGTATGAGCAAAAACGTAGGGATAAATGATCCATATAAGGAATTGGTTGATGAGATAAAGGATGGGGTGCGGCCTGAGTTTTTGGACAATGCGGGAAGCGAAGAAAGTGGTAACGGCGTAGGGCTAAGAGTCAAGTCGCCCAAAAAAAGAGGACTTAGAGTTAATAATGGTGATGATTCTGACGGTCAGAATGAAGAGGGTGGCGAAAGAGAGGGTGGCGAAAGAGAGGGGGCGAGGAATGCCCTAAAGAATGCTGAGGATTCGGCAGCAAATGGAGGCTTATATAATGGGAGCGACTCGGCTAGAGATAGTGAGTCGGAGGGGTTTAAATTTACAGGGTCTGGGAAATCTGGGGGAATGAAGGCGAAGGGGGGCGGTAAGTTTAAGATTGGCAAGAAATCGGCTGGGATGTTGGTGTTGTTTTTGGTTGCGATTATGGTGGTCGGAATTGGATCTATTGGAAATGGGCTATTTACGATTGGCGGACTAGATCTTGGCATGCAGGATGCGATGAGCGTGCCAGTATCGGTTGGAGTCGTACAAGAACAGACGGAAAACATTATTGAGGAGGAGGCGGAGAATGGCAATGTCACTAGTGCATTGTCGGAAAAATTGGCCTCTGCGGGAATCATGGTGGGCCAAGTAACGGATTC
>JAFWHP010000039.1 GCA_017515125.1 Candidatus Saccharimonadota bacterium
AACGTGATGCTCATTTAATTTCTAGGTGGATGTCGCGAATAAAATCGAAACATCCACATTTTGAGTTAGTAGCCCCTAAAGGACTGCCGACCCATACAATACAAAGTGTGCGCCCGTAGCTCAGCTGGATAGAGCGTTTGCTTGCGGAGCAAAAGGTCGTAGGTTCAAATCCTGTCGGGCGTACCAGAATCAGAAGAAGACCCGCAGGGTCTTATTTTGATTCTAGTCATTTTGCTAAATATGCTATAATATATTATATGCAATGGGATAAAATTACGGACATTATTCTTATAGCCGCTATTGCGACCCTGGCCCTTTTTGTTTGCCTGGGCCTCTACCAATGGATTACCAGAAAATCATTCAAGAAAATCGACCTCGAACTTCGCTATGCCATTATCCCAATCGCTCTCATGGCGATTACATATTTTGTTTTCGACCATATCCTAATTTGGAACACTCGCCCAGACGGTTCGGGCGAGCCGTCATTCCCTTCCAGCCACGTAATGTTGGTTGCCACCACTTTCTTTCTTACTGCTTTTGTTTTACCGAATTATATCAAGTCGAAAGCATTCCGCATCTTTATCGATATTCTAATGTTTATCTTGCTTGCTCTAGTTGTCGTCGGTCGTGTTTTAGCCAATAAACATTGGATTTCCGACGTTGAGGGCGCACTCATTTTCTCGCTAATTTTTGTCACTATTTATTGTTTAATTATAAGGAGCGTTAGAAATGCCAAGCATCTTCACAAAAATCATCAACGATGAAATCCCTTCCTACAAGATTTATGAGGACGATCGGACAATCGCCTTTCTGGACATTCACCCCGAATCTAAAGGGCATGTCTTAGTTGTTCCGAAACTCGAAGTCGACAAAATCTATGATCTTCCAGACGAGGATTATAATGCTTTAATGCAAACTGTTAAAAAACTTTCCAAGCATCTAGAACAAAAACTCGGCGCTCGCATCCTCTGGAAAGTTGTCGGCACCGACGTTCCGCACGCGCACGTTCATCTTATGCCCCTGGATGAAAAATGGCAATATGGCCGCACTCTCGACCTTACCCCGACAGAATTTGAGGCAATCTGCGCCAAATTAAAATATAATTAATACGCCCGGCTTCGTAGTTCCCTATTTCGTGGTATAATTATTATAACAAATAGAGTAGGAGCAACTAAATGAAATTCGCATCAAGCTATGAACCGAATCAATATGAAGCAGACATTTACGGCGCATGGGAGGCCGCTGGCATTTTTGACCCAAAACTGACCACTAAGCCTATCGACAGTGACGGCGACGGCGTGGATGACCGTTTGGAGTCAGATCCATCAACGGACAGACAGGAGGGCGAAAATCCTCGCACTTTCAGTATCGTCATGCCTCCGCCAAACGCCAATGGCAATCTCCATATCGGTCATGGGCTAACTGTCGCTCTCGAAGATTCACTTACTCGCTACTATCGTCTCCGCGGCGCTTCTTCTTGGTACATTCCGGGCGCCGATCATGCTGGCTTCGAAACTTGGGTCGTCTATGAGCGAAACCTCGAAGCAAAGGGCCATACCAGGTTTGAATTTGATCGCGACGAACTCTATGCCCGCGTTTGGGACTTCGTCGCCGAGCAGCGCGGTAGCATGGAGCTTCAACTTCGCGCTCTTGGTGCCTCTTGTTCTTGGGGCGACCTAACTTTCACGCTAGACGAGAACGTTATCGACCGTGTTTACACCACATTCGAAAAAATGTGGAATGACGGTCTAATCTATCGTGGCGAAAAACTTGTTAACTTCTGCCCGAAGCATCAAACCGCCTTCGCCGATATCGAAGTTGAGCATAAAGACGAAAAAGGTACCCTCTGGGACATCGAGTATAAACTGGTGGATGGATTCGCGACTTCGCTCATTGTCAGTACCACCCGTCCCGAGACCCTTTTTGGCGACATGGCAGTTGCGGTAAATCCCGAGGACAAGCGTTACAAAGATTTAATCGGCAAACATGTTAAGTTACCCTTGACTGACAGGACAATCCCGATTGTTGCCGACGAGCACGCCGACCCCGAATATGGCACCGGCGCAGTGAAGATTACCCCAGCGCATGATTTCGACGATTTCGAAGTAGGCGAGCGGCATAGTCTCCCCCGTCTCCAGGTTATCTCTGAGGATGGCCATATGATTAATGTACCAGAAGAGTACGAAGGCCTGACCACTGCCGAATGTCGCAAAAAGGTTCTGAAAGACCTTAAGCATCAAGGCCTCCTTAAAGGCGAGAAAAAAATCATCCATTCGGTCGCTCATTGTTATAAATGCGGAACCGTCCTTGAGCCAATGCTAAAAGAACAATGGTTTATCGACGTTGAAAAACTAGCCAAAACCGCTATCGCGCACCTCGAGGCCGGCGATATTAAATTCCACCCCGCAAATAAGCAAAAAGTTCTAATCAATTATCTAAAGAACCTCAAAGACTGGAATATCTCTCGTCAAATTCCTTGGGGTATCGCCATCCCAATGTTTCGCAAGGTTGACGGTTCGGCCACAGACGAACCTGAATGGATTTTTGATCGTCGCACCAATTTGAAAGAAATCGAAAAGGGCGGTGTGAAATACGTCAGAGACGAGGATACCTTCGACACCTGGTTCTCCTCTAGCCACTGGCCTATTGTCTGCACTAACTGGGTCGAGGAAAACTATAACCCATATTACCCATTAAATGTCATGGAAACTGGCGCCGATATTCTGTTTGCTTGGGTCGCCCGCATGATCATGATGGGGCTCTATGTTACCGGAGAAGTCCCATTTAAAGAAGTCTATCTTCATGGTCTAGTTTTGGATAGCAAAGGCCAGAAAATGAGCAAAAGCAAAGGTAATGTAATAAATCCTATGGAACTTGTTGCAAAATACGGTTCAGATGCCTTCCGCCTGGGTATTTTAAGAGGTCGTTCTGCTGGTATGAATCAAGCCTTCTCCGAGCAATCTGTCGTCAGTGGTCGCAACCTCTGCAACAAACTCTGGAACATCTCCCGCCTTATCCAGTCTTTCGTCGATGAGAACGGTGAAAAAGAATCAAAAGATAGTATTTCGAAACATGGCGCAGGCGCCGACAGTCATTTTGACAACGGTCGCGGACGAGAATCCGGTACTGAAATACCGGGGCGAGTCCGCCCGACCCGTTGTAAAAATGACGATCGCGAGCCGACCGCCGTAGGAGATGAGCAAACAGAAAGTTTGCTTTCTGTTTCGAGGCGACGCCCGGCGGTCTTTAAGAGCACGTTGCGAAATACTACTTTTGATTCTTATACTACAGAAAACATGGGCGAAGACTGGATCTGCCGCGAGCTGAATGACTGCTTGTCGCAGGTCGAGGATGATATGAAAAACTACCGTTTCTCCGAAGCTGTCGAAACTCTCTACAGCACCATTTGGGACAAATACGCCGACTGGTTCCTCGAGAGCCAAAAGATTTTTAAAAACATCCCCCTTCTAAAGCAAACTCTCGAAACCATCCTGATAGCTCTTCATCCCTTCGCTCCCTTCGTTACGGAAGCCATTTGGCAAAACCTATCCTGGACCAAGGGCTTTATTGCTGTGGCTAAATGGCCCGCAAGGCTCAATTTTGACCCGATTTCGGCCGAGAATTTTGAAAACATAAGAACTATCGTGTCGGAAGTTAGAGCCACCTTGCAGGCGCTACCAGGCACCAATAACGCCAAAAAATACGGCCTTCTATTTGACAATGATAGCCTCATGCAGGACAATCAAATGTTAATCAAGATACTCACGAAGGTCCCGACGGTTAACGCCCTAAATGGCGCCCCGAGAGGCCTCAGACTAGCCCTGGCAAACCACGAGCTTTACCTCGACGTACCAGCTAAAGTAGTCGAAGACTACAAAGATTCCTTGACTAAGCACATCCTCGCCGTTGGCCGCGAGTTGGACGGCCTAAACCTCCGTATGATGAACCCAAACTATGTCGAAAAAGCCCCCGCTCATCTAGTTCTCGAAACTAAGCAGCAAATCGCAGAAAAAGAAAAGCTCATCTCCCGCCTTAAAGCCCAGCTTAGTCTAATATAAACTCATAGCCGCCCAGTTTGACTTTGCACTTCCCTGCTAGTGTTGGCCGAGGAAGATGGGCGGCTTTCTCAGAATATTTTTCAGATCAAAATAGTCCACTAGCTTTACTTAATATTAATACAAAACTACTTCTTTTTTTCATATTTTTCAAGATTAAACATAGGTGTTCCCCTCTCGCACTCGATTATCGAGCGCGCCTTTTTCACAAGTCTAGCAAGTCCATCTTCACTTGATGCCGACCCAATATGCTTGGTTTTTACAACGCGATTCCCTATTTTGTAGCAAACCTGCACGCCAGTCGCACCAGAAGTCGTTTTAAATTTTCGGATATAAGCCATACCCTAATTGTATCACAGTTCCCCGCCCCGATAATTCCCCATTCATTAATTACCTCATCCACTAGGCTCCGTAAAGTTATGCACAACCGTATTGGCTTTATCCACTAGAATTATCCACAAAAGCACAAGCAAAATTTCTTCAGCCCACCCGTTATCCTAGCAACCAAAGTGCCTAGCAACCGCACTTGACAAACGAAACCCCCTGCGCTAAAATCAAAGTACAACTGATGGTCATATCGCAGTTGCGGAATTAGCAACCAAAATTGGTTTCCAAAGTTCCCCAAATTATAAGAAATCAGGCAGGGAACGACGCTAATTCATCTTGGCAACCGTCTAAATAATAGCCGGTGGATTTTGCATAATAAAATGAAAATGCTTAAGTTGTCAAAAAAATCCACATGTGGGGCTCTATTGGAAGGATTAGATAGTATTCTAGTGATGATAAGGAAAGAGATTTCTCCAAATAAGACATATTAATTAGAGTAACAAATTAAGCAACAAGGCTCAATGCACCATATGGTATAATATAAGCAATGAAAATCCCAATAACTCAATCAGAGATGTGGCAAAACCTCCAGCGCGATCTAGGCGAAGAGTCTTTTCTCGAATCAAAACCCGACTATCATTACCTTGCCATTTTAAATAAAACCCCAATAGGGAATTATCTATACTGCCCCTACGGCCCCTGTTTCAATGACCGAAAAGCCTTTGAGAATTCTCTTAAGTCGCTTAAAAAACTAGCATCAGCTCACAATGCAATCTTTATTAGAGTCGAACCCCAATCCGCAAATTTTGCCAAATTCGCCCCTAAAAACGCCGTCAAAACGAAAGATTTAAATCCCAAAGAAACTTGGCTCCTAGATTTAACGGGCCCCGATGAAGAGCTGAAAAACAAACTCCCCTCCAGGCTGCTCCGCTATTATAAATCTGCCGCCAAAAAGGGAATTACTATCGAAACATCCAAAAAACCAGCAGACATCAAATATCTCCTTGAGCTCCAAAAGGCCCTTGCGAGCGAAAAG
>JAFWHP010000040.1 GCA_017515125.1 Candidatus Saccharimonadota bacterium
ATGATTCGCGCTACACGTGCCGTTTTTTCTTCCGTACAGTTTCCACGGCCCAGGTCAACTGATATTTTAATGGCTTCAATACCAAATCGTGTGCTGGCGTATATCGTAGTTCAGAGCAACCGAAAGACCGTTTAAATTCCGAAACCCCGTAAAATCGGTGTGATGTTTCGTCCGGCTCAACAATCCCCCATAGGTTATATCTAATGCAGCCCCGAGCACGTGCCTCTTTCATGGCTTCCATATGAAGTAAAGGCGCTGCCGAATATTTTGTGCCTAGTTGCGACGAAACGCCATAATGGTAGCTCGCTTCCGGCCCATAAAAAATCATGAAATTTTGAGCCAGCACTTCTTCATCTTTCTTTGCCGTATATATCAAAACCTCCCCACCCTCCCGAAATGCTTCAAACTGCTTCTTAAGAAAATCATCAGAAAACGCAACGTATTTCTGTCTCTCCGCGTGTAGTTTTTCTAGTCGGCAAAACTCGTCAATCGAAGTATCTAAGGTGTCAGCGGAAATCTCGATATTATTCTTTGCCGCCTTTCTCAGTTTTCGTCGAAACCCCTGCGACGCTCCAGCCAGTATTTCCTCCTCGGATTTGTTTAAATCTAATATCCCCGCAAACTCCACCGACAAATACATCGGCGCCCGTTTCAGCCCTAGCTCCGCCATTAACGCCAAAGACTTGCTCGATAGCTTTAGCTGTGGTCTTACCCTTGCAAATACGCAGCCCGCTTTCAAACCTTGCTCCCGAATGTCCTGAAATGCTGCATTGACTAAATCGCGATTGTCAAAATCTAGAATCGGCCCACCCGCAATCGCCATATACCGCCCTCGCTTGGCGGTTTCTACTACTCCTGCATAAGCCCCGACTATTCTCGACCCATCATAAAACAGCCGCCGCACTACCTTCTTTCCGCGCTTGATATGAAACTCATAAAAATCCCACGACTGCAAAAAATTCGATTCTTTATGCGATTTTATAAAATCGTCCCACTTTTTTCGGTTATCAGCATCAACGATTCTCATAAATGTCTCCTTTTTTTTCGAACTTTTTCCACTATCAAGTTTTTCAAATATCCCATTCGCGAGATTACCAAATCATGCGCCGGTACGAACTCTACTATTTCCCCGCCGAAACCAGTTTTAAAGGTAGTGACCTTGGCGTAGCGGTGTTCCGGTTGACCGGCTGGCGCAATCCCCCATAGGTTAAATCTTTCATATCCATCAGCCTTCAAATCTCTCATTACTCGCCACAAAAGTGCATATGCTCCAGGCAATTTCCGATTTAATTCGGTTGATGCCGCCTCGTAATAATCCCCCTCTCGTCCGTCGCCGATTATTAAACCATACGCCACTGGCATTTTTGTCATGGAAGCGGCTGATGTCGTATTCTTTTTTTCTTTTGTATTGTCTGACCTTGCCCCACCATTGCCATCTTTATCGTTGACGGTAGTCTTCGCTACGTATATCCATATTTTATCGCCAAACGCTTCCCTCTCCGCCATCAAAGTTCTAAGCGAGGGTGGTACAAAACATTGTCTTCTTGCAGTTTCGGCCTGAACTTCATGAAATTCCTTAAAAATCTCTTCCGAATCGTATCTCTCCACCTCAATACCTAGTTTGTCGGCTCTTCTTACCTCATATCTGGTTTGTCTACGCATTTTTGCAAGCAATTCATCTTCCGAATGTGACAAATCAATCATAATTGTATGCTCTGCCGCTAGGTGCATAGGAGATTTCTTCAACCCTAAATCGGTCAGCATCTTTAAATTATCTGCACTGGCAGGAAGTTGCGGCCGTACGCGCACAAACACGCATTTTTCTTGTCGTGCAATTGTTGCGATTCTTTCAAACGCTTCTCGTACAAGTGCTTTGTCTTTCCACTCTAGCAACGGTCCGCAGGGTATTTCAAGGTACCTTCCTCGTTTTGCTGCCCGCACAATCATTAAGGCCCAGCCTCGCCCGTCAAAATCTTCGGTTAGTACTTTTTCGCCCAATATTTCGTTCATTTTGCCATATTCTGGCGACTGCAAAAAATTCGCTTCTGGAAACTTTTTCATAATGGTAGACCATTTGGGGGATTTATTACTCATCTTCACACTCCACTAAGTGATTCTTAATAATGTTTCTAGCTTCTTTTAAATCTCTTCTAGTATAATACCTAGGTAGATTAATGATATGCTGTGCCACCCATACCGCATTAGGGCAACTTGTTTCTGGGAAATTGACTTTTTTGTAATAGCGTTTTGGCGACACCGGTTTTTCATACCAAAATCCCCCAAAATAATATCCCTTTTTCTGAAGCTCCGCCAGCACCTTATCTCGCTCATTGACAAAACAAAACTCCCGAATCGGCGGCTCGCCATTCCGTCGTAGCTGTTTGAATTGCGCTAGCGCCAATTTAGCTTGATATTTGCTCGGTAATCGCGAAAGACTCAGTGCATTATCTGCCGATTTTTCTACCCAGTGAATTTTTACCAGCCCCCGCATCAAAGCCCCGCCGAGTTTAATGTAGGAGAGCCCCCTGCAAAGCGCCCCAAAAGTAGGGTAGAACCTCGCTCGTAGATGGTCAGATAGTTTCGGAGTTTTGTTCGGCGCTTCGATCTCGTATTTGCAGGGGCTACGCAAAACCAAAGCTCCTCCCGAAATCGTGTCGATTGATTTATCTTTGCCAAATGACCAAATTGCCGCCACCCCAACTTTCCCAGCCTCGCGCCCATCTTTATATCTTACCCCAGCCGCGTGAGCTAAATCTTCAATTATTAAAAGTCCATGTTCTTTTGCAAATTTCTCTATCGCCTTAATGTCGACCGGATTTCCGAGAGTATTTTGAACAATAATTCCCTTGATCTGAGTACCGTCGGCCTTCATGGCTTTGCTCAGCGTATCGACATTAAAGTTCAAATCTTGCTTTGATATGTCCGCGAAGACTGGCCGCATTTTGGCTGCCCTTATTGCTTCGTATACCGCATAGCACGTAAAACCGTTTACGATTATGGCATCTCCAGGCTCGAAATATGTTTTTAGAGCGAGAGCCAGTGCCGATCGCCCGTTTTTGCATAAAAAAACCTCGCCCCCATATCTTCGGGCTAAATACGTCTTTAAATTATCATAATCGCTTTGCCTACCCCACGCAAAAGTATGACGAGCCCACTCGTCGCCACCATAATTTGCCGCCATCCCTAAAAAATACCGTCGCACTAAATAACTCCTCCAGTTTTTGAAACTCGTTCTCTATTGGACTTAGTCCTTATTTCTGGCATTGCACTGGTGCTTTTATTCTGCTTCTGAAGCTTAGCTACCCTGTCTTTCTGTGGTTTTTCGGTTTCGTCTTTCCTACTGGCGACCGCTCTTCTCGCTGATTTGCCATTCTCATCCTTACCGTTCGCTGAATCATTCGCACCATTGGCTTTTTTTAGCACCACACTAATTGCCTTTGCCAATTCCTCTGGATTAGAGATATACGGAGCGTGAGTCCAGCGTGCATAAAACTTCAATTCCGCGTTCGGCAGTTTTTCATACATAGCCGTAGCCTGCCTCGGTGGCGTAGTAGTGTCTTTCTTTCCCCAAAGAATAAAAGTCCGAGTAGTGACCTTTGAAAAATCTAAATTCTTATCAGATTCCAGCATATTTGCAAGCGTAACCTTCATGTTTTCTGGTGCTCTTGAATAGTCCGTTGAGCCAGTTATTCGATGAAAAACCTTATCCACGAGCGGTAGTTTTTTGAGCGGTTTGCCAATTTTTGCTACTTTTTCTACAATCCGCTTTCTTGCCGACGGTTCGTATATTCCAGCACTATCTAACAAAATTAGGCTTTTTAATTTTTCTGGTTTTGCTGCACACAAATTCAAAAGAATTCTCCCGCCATTAGAATGTCCTAATGCAATTGCCCCATCTGGAATTTCTCGGTCGGCCCACTTTACATAATCGTCGATCGAAAACTCTTTTTTTGAAGGTTCAGTTAATCCTGGCACATGAAGCATTTTTACGTTTATGCCGCTGGCCATTAGCATTCTTAATGTATTTTTCCACGGCTCAACGGTATAAGTCCATCCATGTATAATATATAAATCTATCATCTATTCTAATCCCCAACTTTTACGTCTTGCTATTGCTGCTTTTTCCCGCCTACAGAGCTTATCGGCGTCTTCCGGGTTGGCCAAAAGTTTCTCTATTACCCATTCGAGGTATTGACTGCCCTTAAAAATCAACGTTTCATCTCCTCGCGTATGCTTCTCGATAAACTCCAACGCCTTTCTCGGATCCGTCGTTGCTACCGCCGACACCCCCAATTCTTTGAGCTCTGGCACCGTCCACTTTTTAGTTCTTCGTCCCACGAGTATGACTCTCTCGGCCTTTACCTCGGCAATATGTTTCGCCAATCGTCGATGCTCCTTCTCCTCTAGTGAACCTTGGTCGACTATATCTCCGATCACTAGCCATTTTTTCTCCGCATGCATTCTTTTTGCCATATCTAGCACCGAAATCATCGAAATCATATGTGCGTTATATGTGCTATCTACAATCTGGATCCCTTTCTTTCCCTCGAAGTAGGAGCATCTCCCAGGCGCCACTGGCATGCCCGAAAAATCCGGATTGAACTTTAGCTTTAAATACTTCATTAAATCTTGCGTCACCAAAAGATTAAAAGCGATATCTTTCGGCTCTGGATGGCTAAAATGATAAGTGGTATCCCCATAAGTAAAATCCGTCGAATTCGGATAGACTACGTACTTTTTGATTTCCCTCTTCGAAATTGGTATTACCTTCGCTCCAATCCCCTCTACGGCTTGTGTCATAATTTTTGAGTCAGCATCAATGTAAACTCGTTTAGTGGTATTTGCTGGCAAATTAGCAAATTCTGCTGCAATTGCCTCTCCCACGTCGCCAAACTCTCCTTCCGAAACCTCTTTTTCAAACTGCACTGCATGCGAAATCCCAATCGATACCCATATAGTGACTTCTGGCTTTAACCATTCCGCTAAGAACTCCGCCTCATGCGGTCGCTCTCCGTCAATTTCTACGACATAGTATTTCTGCTTTCGTCTGCGGAATAAGCCCATAAAAGGCGCCGCTAGAAACAGCCACGCCCACCTTAGTTTAGAACCACGTATCCCGCTAAGACCCAGTACGTCAAACGGAATCCCGAAGGCGGAATTTGCATCTCTCGAAAAATGTGCTTTGTCCCCAATTTCATGCTCCAGCATCTTCATCATGGTGGTCTTTCCAGCCGACCCGGTTACTGCAATCGTTCTAGGATGCCATCTCTTGTAAACCATATTAGCAAAAAACCGAAAATATCCCGCCGCCCGAAAGTAAAATTTCTTTTTTAGTGTCGCTACACTCATACTAGCCCATTATACATTTAATTGACTCATTCGTCAAAATATGATATACCGCTCTACCTCGAATCAAAAAAATCCGCCAGGTTGGCAGGACGAGCGAATGAGAAAAAAGCCGAGATGACGGGACGAGAACCGTAGGTTCGCTAATTATCTTTTTGCATAATTCGCTAACATTGAGGGACGTCAAGGCAAAATTTTACATTTTGCCGCCGTAGGGGCGAAGTTTTCGTGTATAATCGTAGATTGCACGAAAACGGAGCTCCCGAAATGTGCGAATTATGCGATAGAATAATAAAAATCCGCCAGGTTGGTATTTTCTCCGAGAGAAGCGCGTCTATCGGACGAGCGAACGAGGAAAAATGGGGTTAATAACAATTTCGTGTGCCTACTCACCTCTTATCTTCCAGATAACAAACTAAAAAGGATTTTAATTTTTAGGTCTTTTGTGTAGCCGTGATGGATTCTGAGTTTGTCTTTTGCCATACCAAACATTCCCTCAATTC